>JAFZXW010000193.1 GCA_017616575.1 Candidatus Methanomethylophilaceae archaeon | reverse complement strand
TCCTTATTCTCGTGATCGGGCGGCGATCCTTACCGGGAGGGGTGGCCGCTCACGCCCGCAAGCCGATCCCCCTCAAGGCGGCGGGGAAGGCCTCCGGGTCCTGAAGGAAGGCAGGGAACTCCCCGACCGGGACTTCGAAGTACGCATCGTCCTGCGGCCCGAAGATGACAAGGTCGACCAGACCTCCGCCGACGGAGCACCGCCAGTCGACCTCAAGATGGCCGAGACGCTTCTCCACCAGCTCGTCAAAGGTGACCTGCGCGATGAGGTCCGCCTTCCTGGAGGCCAGCTTGTGGCGGGCGGCATCCATGACATCGAGCCCCCACTTCTCAAGCTTGGCCCTTATCATGGGGATGAGGGCGTCGAAAGCCAGGAGGAATCCGGCGAGCTCGTCCTCCTCCAGTCCCGTCACGACGGAATCCAGCCCGGCGGGGTTGAGGAGACGGACGGCACCGTCACCGAATTCGATGGAATCCTTGTAGATGCGGAACAGGCCGTTCTTGAGGCGTACGTCCGTGTACATGAACGGGCGGGAGCATTCGACCCTGCCGCCGCCGTCGCGGGTGAGAAGTTCCACGGTGTCGTCGGTATATGCAGGGAGGCGCTCATGACCCGTGTACGCGAGGGCTTCCTTGCCGGCCTTCTTGAAGACCTCGTCCCAGATGTCGCGGAGCGTGTCCGCGTCGGGGCCGTTGAGGTACTTTTCCGGATAGGTGCCGTTTTCCATCGACTCCCGGATGTTCATGAGCCTCAGGCTGAGGCGGCTGTCGAGGAAGGACCCGGCTTCCCGGCGGTTGATTCTGATTTTGCGAATGTTCATAGGCGGTTCGGTTTTAGGTTACATGAACAGATACCGGCCGGGTGTGCATTCCTTGCATCTGGTTGCCGAAACAGTTACACTGCCTGTTTCCCGGATTTCCCGGCCTTCTTCTCCACCATGTCCTTGGTGACGGTCACCACGCGGCTTCCGGTACTCTTGGATCCCCTGGCGTAGGGTGCCTCGAACATCACGTCGCGCATGAAGGACTCCATGACGCCGCGCAGCCCGCGCGCGCCGGTACCCATGGCCAGGGCGCGCTCTGCGATTGCATCCAGGGCGCCTTCCCCGAACCGGAGCTCGACCCCGTCCATCTCGAGCAGCTGCCGGTACTCCTTGACCAGGGCACCTTCCGGCTCCGTGAGGATACGCACCAGGGCGTCCTTCCCGAGCGGATCGACGTGGGCGATGACCGGGAAGCGTCCGACGAACTCGGGAATCATCCCGTAGTCACGGAGGTCCTGCGGCGTGACGGAGTCGAGAAGGTCCGCCTCCTGGGTCTCGGCGGCCGCCCGGCCGAAGCCGATCTTCCCGCCACCGACGCCCAGTCGTCGGGAGACGAGGTCCTCCATCCCGACGAAGGCGCCGGTCGCTATGAAGAGGATGTCCGAGGTGTCGATGTAGATGAGCGGCTGCTCGGGGTGTTTGCGGCCGCCCATCGGGGGCACACCCACCAGGTCGCCCTCGACGATCTTCAGGAGGGACTGCTGGACGCACTCGCCGCTGACGTCCCGCGTGATGGACGGGCCGGCGCTGCGCACGGCGTTCTTGTCGATCTCGTCCAGCACGACGATGCCGTGCCGTGCCTTCTCGACGTCGTAGTTGCACGAGCGGAGCAGGCCCGCCAGGCAGTCTTCCACATCGGAGCCGACGTAGCCGCTGGCCGTAATCTTAGTGCAGTCCTGGATGTAGCAGGGAACCTTCATGTACTCTGCGATGCACTGCACAAGGTACGTCTTCCCGCAGCCGGTCCCGCCCATCAGGATCACGTTGGATTTCCGGACGGGGGTGTCCTTGTCCTGCGCGCGGAGCACGCTCCGCTTCATGTGGTTGTACACGGCGACCGCGAGGGTCTTCTTGGCCTCCTCCTGGCCGATGACCCGCTTGTCGAGCCAGGCCTTCACCTTGGTGGGCATGTAGCGGGACATCACGGTGGCCATCCCGCCCTTCATTTGTTGGTTGTCTTGTTTCGTCATGTTCGTTCAGGTTATGGCGCGACCTGCTTGTCAGCGCCGGAAAATGATGTTCGATTTCTTGAGCGGACGGGTGTCGGCGACGGCCAACAGGTCCGCGAGCTCCGCGTCGATGGCGGCGTCGGAGCGGTACTCATAGTCGATGCGCAGCTGGACGATCTCGGCGAGAGCGCCCGGGGTGAGGACGACCTCCGCCCTTCCATTCCGCACCTCGGTCCGCGGGGACCAGCCCGACCCGTTGAAGCAGGAGAAGGCGAGGTCTGCTGCGGGCCGACCCCGGAACAGGAAGGAGAGGGACAGCCGGTCCTGGCCCTTCGATGCGGTCACCGAGATGTCGCTGAGGATGCGGTTCATCCGCTCGGGGATGGCGTTCAGCAGCATCCTCCCCCCGTCATCCCTGAGTTCGGACGGCCGCCGTAAGGATCGGAGCAGGACGTAGGCCCAGTAGTGGTACTTCAGGGCGTCCCCCGCTCGGCCGTCCACCTCGGCCTCCAGCGCGGAGACCTCGTAGTCGAGGACCCTCCGCTCCCGGTCGGCGAAGAGCCCGTCCAACTCAGTCCGGGTAATCCAGCGCCCGACATGCGCCTTCCTCCCGCTCCTCAGCACGAGGCGTCCCGTATTGGAGAGGGTCGTGCTGGTGACGGTCCTCAGGCGGCTGCTCCTCACGGAGGAGTACCCGTCGCCCGAGGAGGAGGCTTGCTGCCACTCTTCGCTTCTGTACTCGCTCGTGACACCGACGCAGATTCGGCTCGACAGGGAGGCGAGCGCCTCCCGGTCCGCTTCCTCGACGGAGGATCCCCAGCCCTCGCCCCAGACGATGCCCGGGTCGGACTTGATTCTTTCCCAGTCCTGCGCCTCCAGGGGGAGGACGGACAGGAAGGAGAGCAGGACGGACGGGAGAACGAGCCTCTTCATGGGTAGGTTACCGGCGTTCGGAGGCTTTCCAGAACCCCTCGTCGATCCAGTCGGAGACAAGGGTGCCGTATTTCTCGGCGAGGGCCGTCTCTTCGAGCGCGACCTCCATGGCGCGGCGCCGTGCGCGGCTGGCTGCGTCCACGTCGACGATGCAGTAGGTGCGGACGTCATACCGGCCTCCCCGGGTGCGATAGCAGGTGACATAAGGGACGAGTTCCCCCCGGATCTCCTTCTCAATCAGCCGTTCGAAGCAGGCGACGAGGTTGTCCGCCTGCTCGCCGCTGAGGCTGGATGCGCTCGAGACGATGCGTCCGCGAACGTTGCCGCCCTCGAGGATGGCGTACTCGTTGGCCGCGTTGGCAAGGG
>JAFZXW010000192.1 GCA_017616575.1 Candidatus Methanomethylophilaceae archaeon | reverse complement strand
TAACGTATAGAGGCCGAGCCTCCGGCGGTGGTGACCGTGACCGACGCGAGGCCGAACGCCCTCAGTATCGGCCCCCTCCTGACGTCCACCTGGTGCACCCTCTCGACCGGGACGAGGACGTGCGAGCGGAACACGACGCCGCTGCGGACCTCGATGCTGTCGTCGTCCATGCGGTAGCGGTAATGCTTGTAGAACACCAGCGGCTCCAGGACGAGGTAGACGGCCAGGGCCGCGCCCAGGACGGACAGGAACGCCAACGAAAGCCTGTGCCACTCCGTCCCGCTGGAAAGATGCGCCGAGACGGCCGCGAACACTACGAAAAAGACCATGGCCAGCGCGTTGCCGGCGTACATGGCCTTCTTCGACACGGGGTCCAAGGTCCTGAATCCGTCCTCCATGCTCCCGGCATCCCCTCGAGCCCGATAAAGGTGCCGAGGCCTCAACGGATGAACAGCAGCTCCCTGTACTTCGGCAAGGGCCACATCTGGTCGTCCACTATCATCTCCAGGGCGTCCACGTGCACCCTCACCTCTTCGAGGAACGGCACGACCTCGTCGTGGAAGGCTATCGCGCGGGAGCGCTCGCACTCCATCCCGCATGCCTCGTCCACGACCTTCTCCATCTCCTCGGCCAGCATGCGGGCCTTGCTGACATGCTCCGCGATGTCCTTGATGATGCGAATCTCCGGCCCGGCGACCTCCTCGTACTCCTCCCCGTCGAAGATGTCCTTCATCTTGGAGACGTTGTCCAGCAGGAAGGACTGGTACCTGGTCGCGACCGGGAGTATGTGGTTGGCGGTGAGGTCGGCGAGCACCCTGGCCTCGATCTCGATCTTCTTGCTGTATATCTCCCAGCAGATCTCGCTCCTGGCCTTCAGCTCCACCTCGGTGAGCACGCCGGTGTCCATGTAGACCTCCACGGTCTTCGGAGCCGTGAGGACGTCGTAGCACAGCGGGGGGCTGGTCTCGCAGTCCAGCCCGCGGCGGGCGGCCTCGGCCTTCCACTCTTCGGAGTACCCGTTGCCGTCGAAACAGATGTTCCTGCAGGCCCTGTAGGTCTCGCGGGTCTCGTCGAGTATGGCCTTCATCATCGGCGTGCCGGAGGAGATCCTCCTGTCCACGTTCTCCTTGTACCTCTTGAACTGGTACGCCACGATGGTGTTCAGGACGGAGACGGCGCTGGAGCAGTTGGCGGAGGACCCGACCGCCCTGAGCTCGAACCTGTTCCCTGTGAACGCGAACGGGGAGGTCCTGTTCCGGTCGGTGTTGTCCATGAACAGGTCCGGGACCTGGGGGATGCCGAGGTTGTACCCCACCTTCCCCTTGATCTTCACCATGTCCCTCGACGTCAAGAGGTCCTCGAACGCCTCGGTCACCTGCTCCCCGAGGAAGGACGATATTATCGCGGGAGGGGCCTCGTTTGCTCCGAGCCTGTGGGCGTTGGACGCAGTCAAGATGGAGGACTTGAGGAGGGCGTTGTTGTCGTAGACCGCCTTCAGTATGTTCGCGGTCAGGGTGAGGAACCTCAGGTTCTCGAGGTCCGTCTTCCCAGGGGTCAGCAGAGCCGTCCCGGACTCCGTGCCGAGGGACCAGTTGCAGTGCTTCCCCGACCCGTTGACCCCGGCGAAGGGCTTCTCGTGGAGCAGCGCCTTGAACCCGTGCTTGTCGGCGACCGTCCTCATCAGCGACATCAGCAGCAGGTTGTGGTCGATCGCTATGTTGGTCTGCTCGTAGACCGGGGCGATCTCGAACTGGTTCGGCGCCACCTCGTTGTGCCTCGTCTTTATGGGGATGCCGAGCTTGTAGCACTCGAACTCCAGGTCCTTCATGAACTCCAGGACCCTCCCCGGGATCGCCCCGAAGTAATGGTCCTCGAGCTGCTGGTTCCTGGCGGAGTTGTGGCCGATGAGAGTCCTCTCGGCCATGATCAGGTCGGGGCGCTGCGCATAGAGGGCGGAATCCACCAGGAAGTACTCCTGCTCCCATCCCAGGTATGCGAACACGCGGTCCCCCTCGGTCCCGAAGTACTTCAGCAGGTCCTCCGTGGCGGCGGCGACGGCGAGCTCCGACTTCAGCAGGGGGGTCTTGTAGTCCAGGGCCTCCTTGGTGTAGGATATGAAGACGGTGGGGATGCACAGGCGGTCCCCCATGATGAACGCGGGGGACGAGGGGTCCCAGGCGGTGTATCCGCGGGCCTCGAACGTGTTCCTCAGGCCCCCGTTCGGGAACGATGACGCGTCCGACTCCTGCTGGCACAGGATCTTCCCGGAGAAGGTCTCTATGGACTCGCCCTTGCCGTAAGGCTCGGAGAACGAGTCGTGCTTCTCCGCGGTGCCTCCGGTGAGGGGCTGGAACCAGTGGGTGTAATGGGTCGCGCCCAGGTCCTGGGCCCAGCGTTTCATCCCGGCCGCGACCTGCTCGGCTACGTCCCTGTCGAGGGTGACGCCCTGCTCGATGGACTCGTACACCTTCTGCCTGGTGTCCGCGGAGAGGTACCTCCTCATGTTCTTCCTGCCGAAGACGTTGCACCCGTAGTAGTCCGAGGTGGCCGGCGCCGGAGGATCGACGACCAGCGCCTCTTTGGCGTAGGCCTCCCCCACCGCCCTGAACCTGCTGTTTGCCATGATGGGGATTGCAACGTACATCGTTATAAATGTTTCGTGAATCGAGATAAAACGACGCTATCAAGATTCTATATTAGACATTTGTCTATTATTATGGATAGTATTGTACGTGTGTCTTGAACAGCCATGCTGGCCGCCGTATCTTGAGCCGGGGCGCCCGGCCCTCCCCCCTCCGGCGGCGGCCACGGGTCAATATTATTAGTATAACCATGCATATGGAACGGCGGTGTGAAAAGATGGCGTTCAAGCTGTTCAAGAACGGAGACGAACTGTACGATCAGGGAAACGAGCTGATCAAGAGGGGAGAGTTCTCCAAGGCGCGCAACGTCCTTCAGAAATCGATAGACAAAGAAGGGGGAGTCAACGACGTCGCTGCCGTGCAGGTGGCCCTCATAGACATGATGGGCAACCTCGACCAGCCCGAAAGGTACGCCAACCTCCTTCAGAAGCTCAAGGCACTCAGCGCCACGGAGTTCGACTTCGGGCTGACCCATGTCGCCCGCGACCCCCTTATAACGGAGACGGAGCTCACCTACAGGAAGATCGGCCTGATGAACCAAAGGTCCAAGAAGACCGACCTCAAGGCGGTGTCCAGCAACCTGCAGGTCCTGGCCCAGGACTTCCAGGAGAAGATCGGGAACGACCACCTGATCATCCAGGAGATCTTCAACAACGACACGACCGTCACCGGACTGACCGAGTTCTTCAACCTCATGGCCGTGTCCTACGAGGCCCTCTCGGACGCCGTCGTCTGGGAGAACCCCCCTCAGGCGGCCGAGTACGAGCAGATAGCCATGGGATACCGCCAGCAGAACGGGCAGAGCGGCAGCGCCAACGACGCGAGGGTGAAGGCGTACTCCAACACATGCAGATGCTGGCTGTGCAACAGGACCGCCTCCGGAGAGGGGATCCACTTCTACTCCGCGCCCGCGGACATCTCCCCCGCGCTGGCCAACGAGAGCAGCGACAACGGGACGAACAAGAACAGGGCGCAGGACAACAAGCACATCTACATCTGCCGCGCCTGCTACTCCGCCGTCTCCAACCGCGCCGACGAGATCTCCTACGGGTACCACCAGAAGGCGATGGCCGAGATGCGCGCCATGGAGGCCCGCCTGCAGGCGGAGATCAACTCGCTGCAGCGCCAGATCAGCATGATAAGGGTGAACTGAGATGGACGAGCTGCTGGAACTGCGTTGCAAATACTGCGGCGCCCCCCTGGACGAGA
Organism: Candidatus Methanomethylophilaceae archaeon; assembly: GCA_017616575.1. Taxonomy (GTDB): domain Archaea; phylum Thermoplasmatota; class Thermoplasmata; order Methanomassiliicoccales; family Methanomethylophilaceae; genus Methanoprimaticola. The sequence continues at coordinate 1,908 of JAFZXW010000192.1, read as the reverse complement.
AGGACATCGCGTCCGACTCCCCATACATCAAATGCCCCAGCTGCGGCACCAGCCAGCAGAGGGTGGACGCGAAAGCCTACATGGAGCAGATGATGGGCGAGATCAAGTCGTGGATCAGCAAGGCGGTCCCCGGCGGGTTCTCGCTGACGCAGACCGAGAACGTCGACCCCATCGCCAGGCACAACATCTACATGAACAGCATCAAGCCCATGGTGGACCCCGAGATAAGGGAGTTCCGCCTGGACATGAACAGCGTCATGAGCTCGCCCCTTATCGTCCTGCCTTTCAGCAAGGAGGCCCCTCTGAGCGCCAAGCGCACGTCCACCCAGGCGTTCGAGTTCAACGCGAAGCTGAAAAGCATCGAGCCCCTGGCGATCGACGCCGACAACAAGGCGATGATCACCGACGCCGAGGGGCTGGCCGCCACCTACGCCCTCATAGTCAACAACTCGAAGCTCCTCGGGGACACCACCCCTGGAAGGTTCGTCCTCATGGCGAACAACTTCAAGGAGGCGGCGACCTACATGAGCAAGAGCAAGGAGTACGGCCCCTTCGCCAAGAGGCTGGAGGCCTTGTCCGAGATCTGCCTGGCGTCCGACTTCGTCCTGAACGGGAACGCCCTGGACTGCGCCGTGAAGGCGGAGAAAGGGGTGAAGATGCTCGAAGAGGCCAAAAAGGAGCTCTTCAAGAGCCCCACCATGGCCGTCATGATACGCGCCGTCGACGTGGAGATATCCCAGTCGAAGACACTGCTGCACATCGCCGAGATGGCGAACAGCACCTCCTCCGACCCGCTCCAGCTGCTGGAGGTCCTGAACAAGGTCAGCAGCCTGAGGTATCCGAACAACCGCGAATGGAACCACCTCCTCGACAAGAAGGAGAGGAACGTGGAGATGTTCGCCGGGATCGAGTCCATTATGGACGCGAGGAGCTCGGGGACCCTCCCCATCGCCACCGGAGGGGGGCAGCTCCTGTACCCGTTCTGGGACGTGGACCTGAAATACAGCTTCACCACCGGCGCCCTCTTCTCCAAGAAGAGCGTGGAGGTCACTGAGGACCTCCTCATACCTGCCACGTTCACCGTGTCCGAGGCCGCGCTCTCCAACCCGCGCAAGGGCCTGACAGACATCTTCGCGAACGCGCCCGAGGCGTCCATAATGTCCAAGATAAAAGGACAGGAGAACAGCATTAGCGGAGGCGCGGGGATAGGCGTCCTCACCGACTCCACCGCGGAGAACTCCCCGGGGACGAGGAAGATCGTCGTCCCCCTGAGCACCAAGACCGAGGCCACCAAGCTGGTGGAGGAATACCTCAAGCAGTGCTCCACCACCCACTCCAAACTGAAGCTGAGCAAGCCTTACGTGAAGAGGCTCATCTACATACCATGCGATTCCAAGGGAGGCAAGGTCGTCCTGCCGAAAGAGTTCAGCAGGCTCACTCCCGAGGTCGTAAACCTGCTCGGAACCGACAAAATAGTGATAATCTGAGAGTGTGAGAGAAATGGCTGTGAACACTAGGACAATGGGCGCGATATCGGCAGGCGTTCTCCTGCTGGCGGTCGTGCTCGGGATAATCCTGTACGTAGTGACCGGCGACGCCCTGGACGCCTTGTGGATAGTGACCATCGTGTTCGGCATCTACATCGCCGCCACCTCCCTGTTCAAGAACGGGGAGAACGGCTTCGGGCCGTCCAACGGGGACGCGGCGCTGGTAGGCGGCATATTGCTGGCCGGAATAGGGGTCACCGGGCTTCTGCACGGGTTCTTGGGAAACGTCCTCTTAACCGTGGCCGTCTTCATCGCCATAGTGGCGGCCGTCGTGATCGTAATGGCAGTAAAGAACAGGAAGGTGTGAAAATGGCAGAGTTGAACGATACGGTAACGTCGAAGATGAAAGACGACATGGGGC
>JAFZXW010000191.1 GCA_017616575.1 Candidatus Methanomethylophilaceae archaeon | reverse complement strand
CCAACGCGGTCGACTATTCCGGATACCCGGACTGCCGCCCGGAGTTCTTCGAGGCGTACGAGAAGATGATAGCCGCAGGGACCAAGACCGGCGTAGAAGGGAGGCCCATCAAGGTGATGACCCCCATAATGCACGATTCCAAGGCCGACATCGTGAGGCGCGGTAAGGCCCTTGGCGCCCCGCTGCATCTCACATGGTCGTGCTACAACGGCGGAGAGAAGGCGTGCGGCCATTGTGACTCCTGCAGGCTTCGTCTCAAAGGCTTCGAGGAGGCCGGCTTCAAGGACGAGATCGAGTATGAGGATCTGCGAGCTGTTCAAGTCCATCCAGGGCGAAGGCCTGATGATGGGGATCCCCACGTTCTTCGTAAGGACGGTCGGGTGCAACCTCTCGTGCGCATGGTGCGACACCAGGTACGCGATGTCCGGCGGGACGGAGATGTCTTTGGACGAGGTCATGGGGGCCGTCGCGGACAGCAGGCACGTGTGTCTCACCGGAGGGGAGCCCATGCTCCAGCCGGACGCCCCTGAGCTTTTACAGAGGCTCGTAGACGCCGGGAAGCAGACGGTCTTGGAGACCAACGGGGCCGTTGATTTGCTCCAGGTCCCGGAAGACCCCCTGATAATGATAAGCATGGACGTCAAGTGTCCCTCGTCGGGGATGACTTCCAGGATGCTGGATTGCAATTTCCAGTACCTTTCTCGCAAAGACCAGGTCAAGTTCATCGTCGCCGACGACGCCGACTTCGATTTCGCTGTAGATTTTCTGGAGAAGCATCCGACGGACGCCAACGTGATAATCGGCCCGGTAGGCGGCACCGTGAAGCTGGAGTGGCTCGCCTCCCGCGTTTTAGAATCGGGGCTGGAGGCGAGGGTGCTTCCCCAGCTCCATAAGATAATATGGGGCGACCGCAGGTCGGTTTGACTCGCCTGCGGGATTCGAACGCCGCTTGGCGCTCGCGCCTTCTAAGATAGTCCTTGATGCATTCCTCGACGGTGCCGTCCTCGTCCGCGGAGACCTGGATCCCGGCCTTGGAGAGGATGTCGACGCCGTGCATACCGATCCCGCCGGTGAGGACGGCGTCGACGTTCCCAAGGGACACGATGGCCTCCGCCACGGCGACGCCAGCGCCAGACGGCGAATCTCTGAACTCGTTGACTATCACGCGGTAGTCCAGAGTGTCCGAGTCCACCAATAGGAAGAAGGGTGCGTGGCCGAAGTCGTCGGCCACATAGGAGTCAAGCGACTCCCCTTCGGAAACGACCAGGAGCATCATCGGCTTCCGACCGTCTTGACGATCTTCTCGGCTATCTCCTTGAACGCCTTGGCCGATGCCGAGTCGGGGTGGTCGAGGACGACCGGGATGCCCCTGTCCCCGCACTCCACGACGCCAGGCTCGATCGGGACGCGTCCGAGGAACTGGACGTTCATCTCCTTGGCGGTGGCCTCTCCGCCTCCGCTCTTGAAGATGTCGGTGACCTGGCCGCAATGGGGGCAGACGAACCCGCTCATGTTCTCGACGATCCCTATTATAGGGACGTTGGCCTCGGCGCCGAACACGAGGGACTTCCTGCTGTCAAGGAGGGCGACGTCCTGGGGCGTCGTGACGATGACCATCCCGTCGGCCTTGGGGATGAGCTGCACGATGGACAGGGCCTCGTCCCCGGTCCCGGGGGGCATGTCTATGACCAGGTAGTCCAGGTCCCCCCATTCGACGTCCTCGATGAACTGCTTGATGGCGCTCATCTTGACCGGCCCGCGCCATAGGACGGGGGTGTCCTTGCTCTGGAGGAGGAAGGCCATGGATATGAGCTTCAGGGAGGGCGGCACGTCCACGGGGATGAGCTTCTCGTTCTCCACCATGAGGCTCCTGTCCTCGACTCCGAACATCTTGGGGATGTTGGGGCCGGTGATGTCTATGTCCATCACCCCGGTCTTGTATCCCTTCATGGAGAGCGAGAGGGCGAGGTTGGAGGACACGGTGCTCTTGCCGACGCCTCCTTTCCCGCTCATGACGATTATGACATGCTTGATGTTCTTCAGAGTGTCCTGTAGCTTGGTCTCTTCCTGGATGCTTTCCTCGGTGAGTAACGGCGACATCTGCGAATCCTCTGTTCGGGTATCCGGCTGCCGTCTTTTAATGTTGTCATGCAGGGGCATGGCTGTTCTGTCCATGGCTGGAAGCCTGTTGTCCAAGAATCCAGACTCTGACAAATCTTATACGTTCACAATCCGCTTCACTGTCGATGCCAGACGCCATAGTCGCAGATTACATGGTCAAGGATGTCAGGACCGTCTCCCCGGACATGACGGTGGAGGAGGTCAGACAGGCGATCATCAACTCCAGCTTCCACGGGTTCCCGATCGTGGAGAACGGCTACCTCCTCGGGTTCGTCACTGCCAAAGATCTTCTCAAGCACATCGACAAGCCCAACGAGAAGATCCGCAAGCTCATGGTGCGCGGAACCCTCTGCGCGGTGCCTTCGATGTCCATAGACGACGCCACCCGCATCCTGTTCCGCTACGGCCTCAGGAACCTCCCTGTTGTGGACGAGAACAAGAAGATCGTCGGGATAATCTCCAACATAGACATCGTGAGGTCCCAGATAGAAAGGGTCCGCCCCGGGAAGGTCACCTCGGTCAAGAACTTCCTGGAGAAGCAGAACGACGTCAGGATGAAGGTGACCACCAAAGAGGTCCCGATAGAGAAGGTCATACCGTCCCAGAGGGAGGTGTACATGGACGAGCTGATCGGGAGGCAGTACGAGATGAAGCGCGGCCTGAACGAGCCTCTGATAATGGTGGAGCGCCGCGACGGCTATCTCCTGGTGGACGGCCACCACAGGGTGATGGCGGCGAAGAGGCTGGGGATATCGTCCTTCAAGGCCACCGTGCTCGTACCGAACAACCTGGACGTCAAGCTGGGCCTGGAGAAGACGGCGGAGCGCTGGGGGCTCAGGACTCTGGACGACGTCAAGATAATCGAGGGCGCGAAGCATCCGTTCATG
>JAFZXW010000190.1 GCA_017616575.1 Candidatus Methanomethylophilaceae archaeon | reverse complement strand
GAGACCGTACAGCAAGTCCGCGAGACCTGCGCCAGGCACGGATTGGAATTGATAGAGGAGAAGGCCCCGACGGACGCGTTCTTCGGGAACCTGGTCTATTTCGGGCCCCCGGCGAAGGATTACAGGTGGTGCTGCAAGACCAACAAGCTCGGACCCACGGTGGGGGCCATAACCAAGCATTTCCCGGGAGGGGTGCTGTCGTTCATCGGCCAGAGGAAATACGAGTCCGAGGCCAGGAACTCCAAGCCCAGGGTCTGGCAGAACCCGTGGACTCCCGGCCAGATAGGCGCGTCGCCCATCCAGAGCTGGTGCGCCATGCACGTCTGGCTTTACATAATGCTGAGGAAGGAGCCGTTCAACGTCTGGTACACCCGCGGCCTGGACAGGATAGGGTGCTTCCTGTGCCCAGCGTCCGACCTGGCAGAGTTCGACGTCGTCGCCGGAGGGAGCTCCAGATGGGGCCAGTGGGACGAATACCTCACCAAATACATGGAGGACCGCGGCCTTCCGCCGGAATGGAAGGAGTACGCCCTCTGGAGGTGGAAGGACGCCCCCAAGTCCATACGGGAGGAGGTCCACAGGATCACCGGGAGGAACGTCTCCGAGCTGACCAGGCAGACCAAGGCCCCGGAGTCCGGGCCTCTGACCATCAAGGTCCAGGAGGGATACTCCCCGTGCGTCATAGGCTACAGCGTGGAGGCCGCCCTCTCCCGCCCGGTTGACCTGAAGAAGGTCAAGCCGTTCTGCCATGCGCTGGGATGGGTGGTGGAGGAGGACCCGGAGGGCGAGTACGTCACCGCCGACTTCACCACGATCTACCGCGAAGGCTCCATAATATGCAAGGCGAACATCAAGAACGACGCGTCCGCCCACATGGACGAGGCGTTCCAGGTCATAATGCGCGCGGAGCAGTGCGTCGGTTGCGGGCTCTGCGCCGCCAGATGCGAGCAGGGCGCCCTGTACATGGAGGACGGGAAGGTCAGGATAAGGGAGGATGAATGCATATACTGCAAGGACTGTTTCGGCCCTTGCCCCTCGGTGAACTTCGCCAGGGGCTCGGAGGAGTACGAGCAATGACCCACGTCCCAGCCGTTGAAGAGATTAGGATCGACCCCGAGGACCTCGAGATGGTGATGGAGAAGGACCCCGCCGTCGTGGACGAGGACGACGCCCGCAGGTACCACACGGGGCTCCACGCCGTCAGCTACTACAGGATGAGCCACGAGCTCTGGATCCAGGGGAGGAAGGAGGAGGCCAGGGCCATCAACTATTATGCGCACCATCTTACAGGGTGCGACATACACCCCGGGGCGACCATCGGGAGGAAGTTCTTCATCGACCATGCCACGGGCGTGGTGATCGGGGAGACGGCCATAATCGGGGAGAACGTATCCATCTACCAGGGCGTCACTCTCGGAGGGGTCTCGACCGCCAAGGGGAAGAGGCATCCGACGATCGGGAACCATGTGGTCGTGGGATGCAACGCCGCCGTTTTAGGCGACATCACCATCGGGGACAACGTCAGGGTGGGCGCCGGCGCCGTGGTTCTGAAGGACGTGCCTGACGGCTGCACCGTGGTCGGGGTTCCTGGAAGGATAGTAAGCCGCGCCGGGATCAAGACGGAGTCCTCGGACCTCATGCACAACGACCTTCCAGACCCGATGAGGGACCGCATCCTCGAGATGGAGAGGATGATAAAGGACCTCCAGGCGAAGGTCGACGAGCTGTCCCGCGGCCGTCAGTGAGGTCCTCCAGGGCGCCTTCCACGTCGTCGTAGAGGGCGTCCAGCCTCCTCATCATCTCCTCGTCCGCGTCCCAGAGGCCTCTGGACACCGCCTCCTCCAGGCGGTCCAGCATGTTCATCATGGCGTAAGGGTTCTCCTTCATGATCCACTCCCTGGCGGCGTCGTCCAGGACGAACCTCTCCGCCAGGGAGTCGTACATCCATTTCTCTATAACGTCCGACGTCGCGCTCCATCCCATGACGTAATCGAAGAGCTGCGACACGTCCTGCGCCCCTCTGAACCCGTGCCTCTTCAGGCCGTCCAGCCATTTGGGGTTGTTCACCTTGCTGCGGAACACGAACGCGCATTCCTCCTCCAAGGTCCTGGTCTTGATGTTTCCAAGGTCGGAGGAGTCGCCCATGAACCCCTTGGCGGACCCTCCCGCCGCCTTGGAAGCGGCGATCATCCCCCCGAGGAAGTCGTAGTCGTCGTCCATGTCGAACAGGTCGTTCTCCCGGTTGTTGTGGTTCTTCACGGCGACGTCGAGGGAGCCCATCCTCTTCCTGAACTGGGCCGGCATCGCCTTGCCGTCGTACCCTTCCCCGTATCCGAAGCACCCGTGCCCGATGTAAGACTCTCCGAGATCCTCCGTGGTCTTCCATCTCCCGTTGGTTATGAGGGAGTTGACCCCGCACCCGTACTGCCCCGGGGCGTCGCCGAACACCCTGACCATGGCGTCCTTCCTGGCCTTGTCCTCCGGGATCCCGGAGAGCACCGCCTCCAGGACGTCCTTCCTCAGGTTCTCCGCCATGGCGTTGTCCTCGTCGGACTCGTCCAGCTGCGCTATGGTCCTGGCGCCCTCGTCGATCATCGCCACGAGGTTGGGGAAGGCGTCCCTGAACAGGCCGCTTATCCTGATCGTCACGTCCACCCTCGGGCGCCCGAGCTCCTCCAGCGGGACGACCTCCATCCCGGTCACGCGCCCCCCGTATTCGGTCCAGACCGGGCGAAGTCCCATCAGCCAAAGGATGTACGCGACGTCGTCGCCCCCGGTCCTCATGGTGTCCGTGGCCCAGAGCACTATCCCAACCGACCTGGGATAGGCCCCTTCCGATTCCACGTGCCTCTCGACCATCTGCTCGGCCATCTTCACCCCTATGCCCCAGCTGGACGTCCAAGGTATGCCGTCCGGGTCGATCGAGTAGAAGTTGCGCCCGGTGGGGAGGACCCTCGCCCTTCCGCGCGTGGGGCAGCCGGAAGGCCCCGGGTCCACGAACCCGCCTTCCAGGGCCTTCAGGACGCTGCCGATCTCGTCGCTCGTCCTTCCTATCGCAGGTATCAGGAAGCCTTCGACGAACTCCGCGGTCTTCCTTATCGGCTCCGGGAAGGATTCAGACGGCTTCCCGCCGATGACCTCGTCGACTATGCGGCGGCTCCTCGCGTCTATCTCGTCCACCAGGTCCCCGTTCAGGCGCCCCCCGGTGAATCCGGAAGGGTCCTGCAGGAGGCTCTGGAAGTCCAGCCCCATGTCCTGCGCCACCGAGTCCCTTAGGGACGGGACGTCCCCGTTGGGGTTCCTGACCATGCTGTATACGGATTCGGCCAGGAGCTCCCCCTCCGGCGCCCTCCCCAGGATGTGGAGCCCGTCGGCGATCAGGGCGTCCTTTATCTCGAGGACGTAGTCGTAGATGTCGTCCGCCCGTCCTTCGATGGACTCCGCGTCCTCCGGGATCCCCAGGTCGGAGCACAGCGACAGCTCCTTTACTATCTCCAGGATCTTCCTGTCGGCGTCGGAGACGTTCTCCCTCTCGGCGGTGGCCATCGCGCGCAGCCTGAGCTGGAGGGCGGACTCCAGCTCCCCCAGGCGTTCGTAGGTGTCGGCCCTGGTCATGGAGGGGACCATGTGGGTGACGACCGCGGCGTACCCCCTGCGTTTGGCCTGCATCCCCTCGCCGGGGTTGTCGATTATGTAAGGGTAGATGTCTGGGATGTTCCCGAGGACGGCGTCCGGGAAGCACTCCTCCGACAGGCCGACGCTCTTGCCCGGCAGCCATTCCTGCGTGCCGTGGGTGCCCATGTGGATCACGGCGTCGGCTCCGAAGACGTCCCTCAGCCACCTGTAGAAACCGAGGTATTGGTGGGGAGGCGAGAGGGAAGGGTCGTGGTAGCTCTCGGCGCCGCATTTCCCGCGGTCGGGCTGGAAGCCGACGAACACGTTGCCGTTCACCAGCCCGGGTATGAGCTGCGATCCGTCGTGTACGTGGACGTCCCCGGGCGGCTCCCCCCAGCCGTCCACCAGGTCTTTCACGATCTTTTCAGGGCATTCCGAGAGCCATTTCCGGTAGCTCTCGGCGGATATGGTCTCGACGGCCCTTCTTTCTATCTCCTCGTCCGAGAGCCATGAGACGTCGTTGGTTATCCCGTCGAGAAGGCGGTCGGCGACTTCGCGCCCGTCTTCCGGGACCCAGTCCAGGACGTATCCCCGAGTCGCCATCGCCTTGAGCAGGTCCGCGGCGCTCTCCATCGTGTCCAGGCCAGACGCGCCCCCGGCCAGGTCGTTCCTCGGGGGGTACATGTACAGCAGCACCGCGACCTTCTTCTCCTCCGCCCTTTTCCTGCGGAGCTCCGCCCAGCGGAAGGCCGTGTCGGCCACCATGCGGCACCTGTCCTCTATCGGTACGTACTTGCGCCTGCCGTCGTCCATGACCTCGTATCCGGCGAACGGCACGGTGATCAGCTGGCCGTCGTACTCGGTGCTGACTACGGCGCCGGCTATCTCGGACCCGGTGAGGCCGTAGACGCTTTTTCTCCAGTCCCCGGAGGTCCCGTACAGGTGAATCGCCTGCAGCACCGGCACCCCCAGTCTGGAGAACATGTCGTCGTCGCATTTTTGTTCGAATGCATCGGCCTTCGGCCTCATGGTCTGGGAGAATCCCATGGTCTGTATCACGCAGTCCACCAGCGGCCTCCCGTCTTTGACGAGGTGGCGGTCTATCAGCGCCCCTATCCCAATGGCCCCCAGCTCGGCCTCCTGGTACGTCAGGGTGAACACCGCCATGGCGTCCGTGCCTCTTTCCTCCAACGCCTTAAGCAAGCCGTCCACGCCGCCGCAGTTCCCGGCCAGCCAGAACCTCTGGTGGAACATGACGCAGATCCTCGGCCTGTCGGTTCTCATTGCGGAGATAGCCTCGTCGATGTCCGCATACCTCTTCTCCAAAGTGTAGGCCCCTTGCGCCGGGGGCAGAACCGGGCCGGGGACCTCCACGTCCACGCCCCCATGATTCTTGAGGGCCCATAGGAGTGCGGACCTGTTGTTCGCGTCCCCTCCGGCCATGACCAGCGACGCCAGCAGCCCGAAGTCCTCGTCGCTTCCTTTGAAAAGGTGCCTGTATTCGTCGGTCACGCGCTTTTCGCTGTCGCAGAGCAGGAATGTGCTGGCTCCGGCCGATTCCACCGTCCTTTTCAGGGACTCGAACCTCTTGAAGAACGTGACGTCCCCGTGGACCCTGACGAACAGCATGTCGCAGGAAACCACCTCCCCGAGAATCCTCTCGTTGAAGAGAACGTCCCTGTCCATGTCGCAGGCGTCTGCCCCCACGACCTCGACGTCGAACCCCTCGGACCTGAGGGCCGCGGCGGCGTCGTCCAGGGCATGGCCGTGGTTCGCGCCGATGGAAACGTTCACTATCTTCATGCCCGAGAGATGG
>JAFZXW010000189.1 GCA_017616575.1 Candidatus Methanomethylophilaceae archaeon | reverse complement strand
CATGAGGTCCTACCGCACCGAGGAGCGCCGCTACCCCGGAGGGCAGGAGGACCACTTCGAGATCCCGGCGCCGGAGATAATGGGCGCCCGCATGGACTCCGCCTACGCCTCCCTCGGCGAGGACGGTCTGATTTCCCCTGAGAGCAGGGTGTCCGGATCGGACGTCCTGATAGGGAAGACCTCGCCCCCCAGGTTCCTGGACGAGAACAGCGACAGCTACCTGTCCAACCAGAAGAGGAGGGAGACCTCCATCACCGTCAGGCCCGGGGAGAACGGGTACGTGGACTCCGTCATGATCACCGAGTCCGAGAACGGCTCCAGGCTGGTCCGCGTCAAGGTCAGGGACGAGAGGATCCCAGAGCTCGGCGACAAGTTCTGCTCCAGGTTCGGGCAGAAGGGGGTCGTCGGAAGGCTGGTGGACCAGTGCGACATGCCGTTCACCGCGGACGGCATAACCCCCGACCTCGTGGTCAACCCCCACGGTATCCCCTCTCGTATGACCATCGGGCACGTGCTCGAGATGATCGCCGGGAAGGTCGGCGCCATGGAAGGCCGCATAATAGACGGGACCGCGTTCTCCGGGGAGAACGAGACCTCCATCCGCGACGGCCTCAAGAGGAACGGTTTCAAGGACAGCGGCAAGGAGATCATGTACGACGGCAGGACCGGGCGCATGATCGAGGCCGACGTCTACACCGGCGTTATCTTCTACGAGAAGCTGCACCACATGGTCAGCGGGAAGATGCACGTCAGGTCCAGGGGGCCCGTCCAGATCCTCACCAGGCAGCCCACCGAGGGACGTTCCAGGCAGGGAGGCCTCAGGTTCGGGGAGATGGAGCGCGACTGCCTTATCGGGCACGGCGCGGCCATGGTCATCAAGGACCGTCTGCTGGACGAGTCCGACGGGACCAAGCAGTGGATCTGCGGCAACCCCAAGTGCGGGCACGTCGCGATCATGGACAAGAACGGGTCCCTCTACTGCCCCGTGTGCAGGAAGAGCAACGTCTACCTCGTCCAGACTTCCTATGCTTTCAAACTCCTTATGGACGAGCTACTGTCTCTCGGCGTCGCCATGAGGCTCCAGCTGGAGGATTTGAGATGATTAGCGAGATTACCAAAAAAATAGGGTCGATCAAGTTCTCCTGCGTCTCCCCCGACGAGATCAGGAAGATGTCCAAGGTCGAGATCATAACCGCGGACACCTACGACGACGAGGGCTACCCGATCTCCAGGGGGCTCATGGACCCCTGCATGGGAGTCATAGAGCCCGGCCTCCGCTGCAAGACCTGCGGGTGCAAGGTCGACGAGTGCCCCGGGCACTTCGGCCACATCGAGCTGGCCATGCCGGTCATCCACGTCGGCTTCATCAAGGACATCAAGATGATGCTGGAGTCCACCTGCTGCAGCTGCGGCAGGCTGATGCTGTCCGCCGAGCAGGTCCAGGCCCGCAGGGAGAGCATGGAGAAGATGGAGGAGCTCGGAGGAGGCGTCATCGACCTCAAGAACTTCTCCAAGGAGACCGCCAAGGACGCCTCCAAAGGGATGGAGTGCCCCTACTGCGGCGCGAAGCAGGTCAGGATAAAGCTGGACAAGCCCACCACCTTCAGGCTGGACACCGGCGACAAGGCCGCCGCGCTCAAGAGCCAGCAGGGCGTCGTCAAGGCCTCCGCCAGCAGCAAGCTCACCGCCAAGGAGGTCCGCGAGAGGCTCGAGAGGATCTCCGACGAGGACCTCAGGACCCTCGGGATGGACCCCGAGACCTGCAGGCCCGAGTGGATGGTCCTCACCGCGCTGGCCGTCCCCCCGGTCACCGTCAGGCCCTCCATCACCCTCGACTCCGGGGACAGGTCCGAGGACGACCTCACCCACAAGCTGGTCGACGTCCTCAGGATCAACCAGAGGCTCAGGGAGAACCGCGACTCCGGCGCCCCCCAGCTCATCGTGGAGGACCTCTGGGAGCTCCTGCAGTACCATGTCACTACCTATTTCGACAACCAGACCTCCGGGATACCCCCCGCGAGGCACAGGTCCGGGCGCCCGCTGAAGACCCTGGCCCAGAGGCTCAAGGGGAAGGAGGGGCGCTTCAGGTCCAACCTGTCCGGTAAGCGTGTGAACTTCTCCGCGCGTACCGTCATCTCCCCGGACCCCCTCCTGTCGATCAACGACGTGGGGGTGCCCATATTCGCGGCCAGGGAGCTCACCGTCCCCCTGTACGTGAACGCGCACAACATCGAGAAGGTCAGGGAGATAATCAGGCGCGGCCCGATGGCCGACCGCCTCACGTTCCCCTACCTCCCCGGCGCCAACTACGTCATCCGCGCCGACGGCAGGAGGATAAGGGTCACCGAGAGAAACGCGGCCGAGGTCGCCGAGAACATCGATATCGACTATGTCGTCGAGAGGCAGCTCATGGACGGGGACGTCGTGCTGTTCAACAGGCAGCCCTCCCTGCACAGGATGTCCATGATGGCCCACCGCATAAGGATCATGGAGGGCAAGACCTTCAGGTTCAACCTCTGCGTCTGCCCGCCTTACAACGCGGACTTCGACGGGGACGAGATGAACCTCCACGTCCTCCAGTCGGACGAGGCCCGCGCCGAGGCCCGCATACTGATGCAGGTCCAGGAGAACATCCTCTCCCCTAGGTACGGAGGCCCGATCATCGGCGCCATCCACGACCACATCACCGGCGCCTACTACCTCACCCACGGGGACACCCGCTTCGACAGGTTCCAGACGTCCAACGTCCTGTTCAAGCTCCCGGTGAAGACTGCCGCCCAGAGGGAGGAGTCCTTCCCCGACGACAGGGAGCACGGGTACAAGGCCGACTCCGCCGACTACTCCATCGAGCTCCCGGAGCCCGCCGGCTCCGACGAGAAGGGGGAGCCGTACTGGACCGGGAAGCAGCTGTTCTCCATCATACTGCCGGAGGACTTCAACGCCACGTTCAAGGCCAACTTCTGCCACAACTGCCGCGACGGCTGCCAGAAGGAGGGCTGTAAGTACGACGCTTACGTCAAGATACGCGACGGGGAGCTCATGTGCGGGACGATAGACGTGAGGGGGATCGGAAACAGCAAAGGCAAGATCCTCGACCGCATCGCCCGCGACTACGGCTCCGCCCGCGCCGCCAAGTTCATCAACCAGGTCACCAGGCTCGTCCTGGGCGCGCTGATGAACCACGGCTTCAGCACCGGGATCGGCGACGAGGACATCCCCGAGGAGGCGGCCAACCAGATCGCCGTCCACAGCCAGGAGTGCATCGAGAAGGTGGCGGGGCTCGTCGAGTCCTACCGCGACGGCACCCTGGACGCCATGCCCGGGCGCTCGCTCAGGGAGACCTTGGAGGTCAAGGTCATGGGGACCCTCGGGGACGCCCGTGACCACGCCGGAGAGATCGCCGAGAAGCACCTGGGAATGGAGAACCCCGCGGTCATCATGGCCAAGGCCGGGGCCCGCGGGTCCATGCTCAACCTGTCCCAGATGGCGGGCTGCGTCGGCCAGCAGGCCGTCCGTGGAGAGAGGCTCTCCAGAGGGTACCACGGCAGGACCCTCCCCCACTTCGACAGGGACGACCTCGGGGCGTACGCCAGGGGATTCTGCTCCAACTCGTACAAGTCCGGACTCTCCCCGACCGAGTTCTTCTTCCACGCCATGGGAGGAAGGGAGGGGCTGGTCGATACCGCGGTCAGGACCTCCAGGTCCGGTTACATGCAGAGGAGGCTCGTCTCCGCCCTCGAGGACCTGAAGCTCACCTCCGACGGAACCGTCAGGAACACCATCGGGACCGTCATCCAGTTCAGGTACGGCGAGGACGGGATCGACCCGGCCAGGACCGTGGGCGGGAAGGCGATAGACATCGACGACCTGTTCTACGAGGTCCTCCCCGAGGACGAGGCCGAGAAGCTCATCCACCCGGAGACCAAGGACAAGGGAGACGACTACGGAACCCTCGAGAAGGACGAGATGGGCTATTCCGACGAGGACGGCGACAACGAAGGCGAAGACAGCGGCATCGACGATATCGAAGGAGGCGATGACTGATGGCGAAGAAAGACACATTGAACGCGCTCGTCAAGAGGGGCGTGGAGCAGGCCGACGCCGTCGCGCTGGTCTCCTCGTTCAACACCCTCGGCGCCATAGGCGAGGCCTCCGTAGAGGACATCGTCGCCCTGGGGATACCCGAGGACCGCGCCGAGTCCATATTGAAAGCAGTGCGCTCGAAGCCCGCCGCGTCCTCCTCCAAGGCGAGGAAGACGGTGGTCCAGGTCCCGGAGCCGGTCAGGCTGTTCGAGACCTCGGTCAAGTTCGGCGAATGCGACGGCGTCGAGAAGAAGCTCTAGGAGTTCACCACGGGAATGTCCCCCGAGCTCCCCATCAAGATAGTCCTCGACGTGGCCTCCCGCATAAGGAAGGCCTATCCCGAGGAGGAGCGCGTCGAGTACGCCGAGAAGAGGGGGAAGGACCTCATGGAGGCCGCCCATTGGATGTATATATCCCACATGATGGACCAGAACGAGTCCGCGGGGGTCATGGCCGCCCACTCCCTGGGAGAGCCCGGCACCCAGATGAACATGCGTACCTTCCACTACGCCGGAGTCGCGAACATCAACGTCACCCAGGGTCTGCCCAGGCTGATCGAGATCGTGGACGCCAGGCGCGTGCCGGCCACCCCGTCCATGGAGATCCCGCTGGTCAGCGAGATCGACGGGCTGGAGATGGACGAGGGCATCGCCCGCCACATAGCCTCCGAGATCGAGGTGACCACCCTCCTCGACGTCGCCAGCATACTCACCGACGTCACCAACATGGTGCTCATCATAGTCCCGGACGCCCGCAAGATATCCGAGAAGGGCATCGAGCCCGAGGACATCAGGGAGAGGCTGAACAAGGTCAAGGCGGTCCGCGGCAACGTGGACATCGACCCGACCAACGGCATCAACATCATAGCCAGGTCTGACGAGCCCTCCTTCAAGAAGCTCCAGTCGATGTACGACACTATCAAGAGCACCAAGATCAAGGGGATCGACGGAATCACCAGGGCGGTCCTGTCCAAGGACGGGGCCGGATGGAAGATCATCACCGAGGGGAGCAACCTCAAGGAGGTCCTGAAGGTGAAGGGGGTCGACGCCGAGCACGTGATGACCAACAGCATCCTGGAGGTCGCCGACGTCCTGGGGATCGAGGCGGCCAGGAACGCCCTCATCCGCGAGGCCGAGGGCACCCTGGGCGAGGCCGGTCTGAACGTGGACATAAGGCACATCATGCTGGTGGCCGACCTGATGACCAACGACGGCCAGGTCAAGGCCATCGGAAGGCACGGAATCTCCGGTAAGAAGTCCTCCGTCCTTGCCAGGGCGGCGTTCGAGATCACTGCGGCCCACCTGCTGCACGCTGCGATGGTGGGCGAGGTCGACCATCTGGAAGGAGTTACCGAGAACATCATCGTGGGACAACCTGTCACCCTGGGAACCGGAGCGGTGAACCTGGAGTACAAGCCCAAGAGGAGGACCGAATGAATCTCATGGGGAGGGCTTCCTCCCCGCGACCCGCTACGAAGCGGAAAGGAAGGGCCGTCCGCCGCGGCGGGAGAGCCAGGTCCGCCTTGAGGGCCCGGCGAGAACTCCGCGGCGAGGCCGTCAAACCGTTTACTAAGCCCGAAAGATAAAGGGGGATAGAAATGAGCGACGAGAAAATCGACATAAGCAGAGCATTGAAATCGGCTATCACGACCGGAAAGGTCGAGTTCGGGGTCGGACAGACCCAGAAGGCGGTGAAGGAGGGGAAGGCCCAGATGGTCATCCTCGCGAGGAACTGCCCTTCCCAGGAGCTCAGAGGGGACCTCGGGGTCAAGGTCCATGTGTACGAGGGAAACAACATGGAGCTTGGAGCCCTCTGCGGAAAACCCTTCTCCGTGTCTGCCCTTGTGATAATCGACAAAGGCAGCTCCAACATCTTGACGCTGTGAGAGACATGTCCGCAGATATCGTACTTACCGAGGATACGCTCAGGTACATCTCTCTCTTCGAGCAGATAACCAAAGCCAACGCCATCGACTGCATGGACACAGAGGACAAGCTGGTGTTCGTGGTCGAGAAAGGACAGGGCAACATCGCCGTGGGCAAGAAGGGGGAGCACGTGATCAAGCTCAAGGACAAGACCGGGAAGAACATCCAGGTCGTCGAGTACTCCGACGATCCAGAGCAGTTCGTGATGAACGTCTTTCACATCTACGGTCCTCAGAAGGTCGTTATCGAGCAGCGCGGAAACATAACCCACGCCACCGTCACCGTGGATCCCAAGCTCAAGGGCAGGGCGATCGGGAAGGCGGGTAAGAACCTCCGTATCGCCAGGGACATCGTAAACAGGCACCACGAGATCCAGAGCATAAGCGTCGACTGAGCGTGGCCCCCGCGCCCGGTCGGCACAAACCCTTACAAACCCTTTACAAGTTTTTCATATTCCATAATGTGCCAGTATCCTCAGTTGAGGGGCGCGCGCTCGACCTCGAGACGGTCCGCGGTGGGATACTCCTCGACCTCGTAGCACCTGAACGGCAGTTCGGAGGCGAT
>JAFZXW010000188.1 GCA_017616575.1 Candidatus Methanomethylophilaceae archaeon | reverse complement strand
ACGCCTGCATGATGGACATCCACGCCTCCATGGCCAGCGGAGCGGCGTTGCACATAATCCCGGACGAGATCCGCAAGGACCTGGGAGCCATCGACGCCTACTACTGCGACAACGGGATCACCCACGGGTTCATGACCACCCAGGTGGGGAGGATGTTCATGGAGTCGACCAAATGCAGGTCCTTGAAGGCCTTCATGACCGGAGGGGAGGCGCTGGTCCCCCTGAACCCTTCGGACTGGGTGGACTTCTACAACATCTACGGGCCTACGGAGTGCACCGTCAACGTCTCCTCGTTCATAGTGAGGGACGCCACTCCGCTGATCCCGATCGGGAGGCCGAACTCCAACGTCAGGCTGTACGTGCTGGACAAGAGCGACAGGCTCGTCCCGGTCGGGGCCTGCGGGGAGCTGTGCATAAGCGGGCCGCAGGTGTTCAGGGAGTACCTGAACAACCCCGAGAAGACCGCGAAGACGGTTACCCCCAACCCGCTCTCCGACGATCCGGGGCACCGCCGCCTGTACAGGACGGGGGACGTGGTCCGCCTTCTTCCGGACGGCAACGTGGACTATGTCGGCCGCCGCGACGGGATGGTGAAGGTCCGCGGGTTCAGGATAGAGCTGGGCGAGGTGGAGGCCGCCGTCCGCAGCTTCGAGGGCATAAAGGACGCCACCGTCCAGGCCTTCGACGACCCGGCCGGAGGGAAGTCCGTGACGGTGTATGTCGTATCCGACTCTCCGGTGGACTTCGCCGCTCTGTCCGACCACATCAGGGCGGAGAAGCCTCCGTACATGGTGCCGGCCCACTACATCCAGCTGGACGCGATTCCTATGACCGTCAACGGCAAGGTGGACAGGCGCAAGCTGCCGGAGCCCGCCTCGGAGCCCAGGAAGGCCGGAAGGGAGCCCACCGGGCCGTTGGAGGAGAGGCTCTGCGGAATATTCGCGTCCGTCCTCGGGCTCGAGAAGGTCTATGCGGACGACGACTTCTTCCAGATCGGAGGGACGTCGATATCCGCGTCGAAGCTAGTGCTCACCTGCATGAACGCCGGGTTCCCAATAGTGTACAAGAACGTGTTCGACAACCCGTCGCCGGAAGCCTTGGCGAGGTTCGTGGAGAACCTGGGCCAGGGCGGCTCTGCGAAGGAGGAGGAGAGGTCTTTCGTCGACGAGGGGCCGCTGGCCTCCAACGTCGAGGGGTCCCTGGACGGGATAAGCTCCCGCAGCCCCCGCAAGGTCCTTTTGACCGGGGCCACCGGATACCTAGGGGCGCATGTGCTGTTCGAGCTCCTCAGAAGGAATGCAAGGCACGTCTGCTGCCTGGTGAGGTCCGGGAAGGGACAGTCCTCCGAGGAGAGGCTGAAGACGATGTTCATGTACTACTTTGGGGGGATGGCCCCCGAGAGCGTCCTGGACAGGGTGGAGGTCGTGGACAGTGACATCACCGACCCAGAGCTTGCCGGGAAGCTGGAAGGGACGGATTTCGACACCATAGTGAACTGCGCCGCGGTGGTCAAGCACTTCGCCGCTGACGACTCCATCGAAAGGGTCAACGTAGGCGGAGTCGAGAACCTCATAGGCGTGGCGAAGGACAGGGGGGCCATGCTGGTCCAGATATCCACGGAGAGCGTGGCGGGAGAGTCCGTCAACGGCAGCATACCAGAGGGCAGGGCCTTGAAGGAATGCGAGCTGGACTTCGGCCAGAACCTGGACAACAAGTATGTGCACTCCAAGTTCATGGCGGAGAGGGCGATTCTCGAGGCGATCCCTGACGGGCTCAAGGCGAAGATACTGCGTGTCGGAAACCTGATGAGCCGCGACAGCGACGGGGAGTTCCAGATCAACTTCGGGACCAACGCGTTCATGAAGCAGATGAGGTCCTACGTCAAGCTCGGGTTCTTCCCGGTGACCGACATGGACACGGAGGTGGAGTTCTCGCCGATAGACATGGTCGCCAAGGCCGCGGTCCTTCTGGCCGGGACCCCGGAGGAGTTCACCGTGTTCCACGTGAACAACTGCCACAAGGTCCACATGGCCAACGTCCTGAAGGTCATGCGCGACAACGGCATGCCGGTTGAGGTCGTCTCCAGGAAGGAGTTCGACAGGAGGTTCGCGGAGGCGATGAAGGACGAGGCCAACGGGGAGTACGTGTCGGGGCTGATCAGCTACCTGGGCAACGCCGGCGAGACCCGCCGCTTCATCCCCGCGGACGACGCCTACACCGTGAAGGCGCTGTACAGGCTCGGGTTCTCCTGGCCGATCATATCCGAAGGCTATATGGACAAGGCCTTCAAGACGCTCAAGTCCATGAGGTTCTTCAGATGAAGGATCAAGGCGCCTACCGGGAGGCTCTCCACGCCAACGACGTCCTCACCAACATGATGGCCGTCAAGGTGGCGCTTTCAATCATCTTAGTGGAGCTGGTATGGGTCCTGATAGGCGAAGTGAACAGGCGTCAGATCGACATCTCCTATGACGTCATGTACGGGGCCATGGCGGAGCTTCTGTTATGCGCCGCCATATGCCTGGCGTTCAAGGAATGGAGGGGGGCCAAGCATGTCATGGTGGCCTCGGTCGTGCTCAACGCGTTCATGGTGATCGCGGGCGTGGACTACACCATGATGCTCCTGATGGTCCTGCCGGTGGCGGTATGCAGCATGTACTACCGGCCGGCGTTCACCATCATAGTCACCGCGGCCGGCGCCGTCCTGATGCTGGCCGGGCTCCTGATAAACAACGAGCTGTCGCCCATCATGTTCGGTTTCTATTACGGCATGACATATTGGGACACCGTCTCGTCTCTGGCCAGGGTATACTACATGGTCAACGTGCTGATATTCCTCCTGGCCAGCGTCGTGTGCCATTACGCCACCACGCGCGGGCTGTCCGAGGTGAGGCGCCAGACGGCCTTGAAGCAGGAGAAGGCCGAGTTCGACCGGGAGGTGTCCGCCGCGAAGGGGATACAGCGTAGCATGCTGATCGACGAGTTCCCCTTGAAGGAGCAGTTCGACATAGCGTCCTACATGTCCGCGGCCAAGGACGTCGGCGGCGACTTCTACGACTGCTTCACCGTCGGCTCCAACCACTTGGCGGTCGTGATCGCCGACGTGTCCGGGAAAGGGCTCCCGGCGGCCCTGTTCATGTCCAGGTCCATGACCGTGATCAGGTCCAGCGTGCAGTCTGTCTCGGGGCTGGGCAGGGCGATGTCCAAAGCCAACGACGACCTGGCGTCTAACAACGGCATGAAGTACTTCGTGACCGTCTGGGCGGCCCTGGTGGACGTGCGCGACGGCTCCGTGGAGTTCGTCAACGCCGGCCACAACCCCCCGTTCGTCGGCAGGGGAGGATCGTATTCCATGGTAGAGTGCACCCCTGGCTTCGTGTTCGGCAGGAAGAAGGGCATAAAGTACTAGGTCCAGAGGATGAGCCTCGGGCCGGGGGACCGCCTGTTCCTTTATACCGACGGGGTCACCGAGGCCATGGACCCGGCCGAGGCGCTGTTCGGGGAGGACCGTCTGAAGGCAAGCCTGGACGCGTCGGCGGGATTGTTCGCCGATGGGATGCTGGAGCACGTGAGGTCGGATATCGAGGCCTTCGCCTCAGGGGCCCCGCAGCACGACGACATGACCATGATGGCCGTCGAGCTCAGGAGGCCGGGAGGGCAGATCGCCGTAACCTCCGGGAAGGAGGGTTTCCAGGAGGCCATGGGGCATCTGTCCAAGGTCCTGGAGGAGGCCGGCTGCGGGCGCAAGACCGTGTCCGAGACGGAGACGATATGCTCCGAGGTTCTGGCCAACATAAACATGTACGCGTACGGCGACGAGAAAGGGCAGGTGCTGTTCTCCGCATCCGCCGACGGCGGCGCGATAGAGCTGGAGTTCGTCGACTGGGGGCCGCCGTTCAACCCTCTGGAGCACGAGGACCCGGACCCGGCCGAGCGTGTAAGCTCCCATAAGCGTGGAGGGATGGGAATCATGATAATCAAGAAGCTGTCCGACGGGATGCAATACTCCCGCGAGGACGGTAAGAACGTCCTTAGAATCAGGAAGGTGATGGAAAAATGAAGGTAGACGTGAGGAAAGAGGGCGACGTGGCCTACATAATCCCGAGAGGGAACGTGGACTACGTGACCGCGCCGGATCTGGACGAGGCCGTCGAACGCGAGGCCGCGTCGGCCAGGAAGCTGGTCTTCGACATGGTCGACGTCACATATCTGGCATCGGCGGGGCTGAGGTCCCTGCTCAACGCGGACGAGCTGATGGAGGACAAGGACGGCGTCAAGCTGGTCAACGTCAGCAAGGAGGTGCGTTCCGTTTTGGAGATGACCGGTTTCACCAACGTGCTGGATATAGAGTGAAGCGTCTTGGCGGTAACTATTATACGGTGTAATTGCTAGCCAGACTGTTGGACGATATTGCGAACTCGGAAAGGCCCGCCCAGGGTCGGCCGTTTCGCATTCCAAGCCGGGCATTGCCCGGGACAGAGGTAGCGTCATGCATCGTTTGGGAGCCGTCACAGGTTTGATCGTCGCATTGGTTATGCTGGCTCCGGCGTTCTTGTTGTCGGATGACAGCTCGGCGGCCGTATGCGACGACGTAAGGGTCTACATCGAGAACGTGGACGGGGAGTACGACCTGTCCGTGGTCAGCGGAGTGTCCACCGTCAAAGGGGCGATAGACGCCGCCTTGGAGGACCAGGGAAAGACCATGGAGCTTAACAGCAGGGGCAACGTCAAATCCGTCGACGGCCGCGAGCTCGACTCCGACCATTATTGGCGCGTGCACCAGTGGCTTCCGCTGGGGACGTCCGGGTGGGGCCTGATGGCGTTCAACCCCGAGTCGGACGCCATGATGACTACCGGGACGTCGTACTGCCTGCACGTGAGCGAACACTCCGTAGTGGACGGATCCCCCGTCTACTCCGTGCCGGACTTCAAGCCGCAGTCGGAGGGCTACGTTTTCATAAGGTTCGCCAACGGGTTCGCCCCCGACGTCCCGGACATGCTGGCGGCGTTCGACGCGGAGACCAGGGAGCAGGGCTTCTGGCTGAAGGGGACGGGTTCCCATATGGGGGAGGTCCTTAGAGACGCCATGGAGTCCAACGGGTTCCAGATCGACCTGATGTCCGGCACGGACCCCAACGGGAACAACCTCCAAAGCTGGATCGAGAGCATGTTCGGCCTCGGGGACGTCCGCGTAGACGACAACGTCTGGTCCTATTGGAGCCAGTGGACCTGGGTGGACCATGAGTGGGATTACAACGACTGGACCCTCGGCTTCTACGACCCTGCCGTCTACAAGTACGTCGAGTGCATCTATTTGATATCGGCCGAGGACCCGTATTCCTCCACTTACATAATCGACAAGGGCGGCCCGGAGCCTAACCCGGAGACCGATGAGATATTCTGCATATCCAGCACGCCGCTGGTCACGTTCGAGCTAGAGGACGGCACCGTGGTAGCGACTCAGTACCTGTCGTACGGGGAGTCCCCGGACATGTCGCTCGTTCCCGACCCAGAGGTCCCCGAAGGGAAGGTCTTCGCAGGATGGGGCGACACCACCGCCAAGATAAAAGGCGACACCGTCTTCATAGCGAAGTTCGAGGATCCCAGCGTGTATCTGGTCCGCTATTGGGACGAGTCCATGAAGGCCGTCCTCTATGTGGACCGCGTGGTCAGCGGGTCCCCGTCCCATTTCCAGGGCACCGACCCGTACAAGGCCGACACAGCAGAGTTCTCATACGTGTTTGCCGGCTGGAGCCAGGACCTTTCCTGCGTCGTCTCCGATATGGATGTGACCCCGGTGTTCACCGCCATACCCAAGGGCGTGGTCGTCGGGATGGAGTTCTCTGTCGGGGGGCTGAAGTACAAGGTCGTTTCCATAGATGATCTTAAGGTCTCGGTCATAGGGGCAGAATCCGCAGCCAGCGCCGTCGAGATACCTTGGTCGGTCACTTATGACGGGAAGACGTTCTCCGTGGAATCCGTCTCCAGCAAGGCCTTCTATGGAAGCAGGATGACGTCGCTGGTCGTCAAGTACGGGTCCGCGATGCAGATAGGCGAGGAGGCCTTCGCGGAGTGCAAGTCGCTGAGAAGCGTGGATACCGGGCAGTCGAAGGCCGTAGGGGCCAAGGCGTTCTACGGCTGTTCTTCCCTGGAGAATCTGAAGCTCGGGTCCGTGGAGTCCATCGGGTCCAAGGCGTTCTACGGTTGCGGCTCTTTGAAAGACGTGGTATTCTCCGATTCGCTCAGGTCCGTCGCATCGGACTCGTTCTCCGTGGAGTTCTCCGACGGGGAGAAGAAGGTCTCGTCCGCCTCCGACCTGGCGGGACGCGAGATGAAGGGTTCCGACGGGAAGCTGACCGACGTGTCGTACACTCCTTCGTCTAACGGCAACAACACGTTGCTGTACGTTGGCATAGCCGTCGCCTTGGCGGCGATAGCGGCCGTCGCCATCCTGGTCGTAAGGAGTAGGAGAAGCCGATGAGGGCATCCACCGTGAAGCTGGCCGCGGCGGCCGTCATAGCCGTTGCGGTGGTCGCCTCGGTCCCTTTCATAGGCTTCACAGTGGACACTGTAGACGAGAAGCAGGGCGTGATGATCGATTACGCCTATTACAACGTCGAATGGGCGGAGATGCGGTTCACCGACGGGATGACCGGCATGGAAGCCTTGGAGTCGGTATGCGGGTCCAAGGGGTACAGGCTGGAGATGAACGACGACGGGACCGTGTACTCCGTGAACAACGTGCCTCAACTGATCAACGTCAGCTGGGGGATGTACATACTGGAGGGCCAGGGCAAGGACGTCCGCTGGGCGGAGGTCGAGGACCCCGCATCCTTCGACGTCTCCGGCCAGAAGATAATATCCTGGGCAAGGACGGGGACCGGGAGCGCCATGATGCCGGCGGTGGACGCCACGGGGTTCACCTATTACAGCTATGCGAACGACGGCCTCAATCCGGCGGGGGAGAAGCTTAGAATTGTGGCTCTGGCGCCGTCGGTGGCCGAGACCGTGTCCGCCGTCGGCGGCCTGCAATATGTCATAGCCACGGACCGCTATTGCGACTACCCCCGCAGCCTGGTCGAGCGCCAGAATCGCGGAGAGGTCCGCATCGTCGGAGGCTTCACCGACCCCAATTTCGAGCTCATCGCGGCCGAGTCGCCGGACCTGGTGTTCCTGGACGGCGGTACGGGGGAGCACGTCACCATGGCGGACAAGCTCCGCAAGGCGGGCATCAACTGCGTGGTGCTGAACGCCACCAACGGCACCGAGGACCTTCTGAAGAACCTGTGGATCTGCGCCTCGGCCTTGGGCTTTCCAGAGGTCGGGAACGCGTACATCAAGGATGTGAACGAAGCGATAAACAACATCTGCAGGGTGGCCGACCTCAGCGGGAAGAAGGTGTTCGTGTCTCTCGGCGTGAGCGAGTCGCCTTACACGGCCGGAGGCGGGACCTACGTCACCAACATGATAGAGTCCCTGGGGGCGGTGAACGTGTTCTCCACGGAGTCGGAGTCATGGTTCATGGTAGACAAAGAAGCCGTCTACGACAGGCAGCCGGACGTGATCGTGATAATCTACGAGAACGGCGAGATCAAGACGCAGAGGGAGTACAGGGCATTGCTGGCCAGCCTCAACGACGTGTGGAAGGAGACCCCCGCGTACAGGAACGGGGAGGTCTATGTGTTCTCCGCCGATGCCGCCAGCCTTCTCTCCAGGCCAGGGGCCAGGCTCCCGGAGTCGCTGGAGCTTCTGGCGAAGATAATGGATCCGGAGTCTTTCGAGGCCGCCGACCCTACCGACATCGTGGGCGTGAAGTATTACGGGAACAGCTATAACGACGGGGATAACGGGTATCTCACGTACGTCAAGGCGCAGGGGCTGCTGGAATGGCAAAGGGACTGATTCTCATTCCTATCCTTCTCCTCCTGCTCGTCCCGTCGGCCGTGGCCGCCGAGGAGGACGGCCCCGATAGGCTGCTGGTGGACTACGGGGACGGGAACGTCCGCTGGTACGACCTCGTCCCCGCGGCCTCGGTGCAGGACGTCATCAGGGAGACATTGTCATCCGACGGCGTCCCGGTCGAGTTCGAGGGCCTCCAGGACGGCGCCAGGGTGCTGTCGGTGGGAGGGCGCGGGCCCGCATGGGTCGGGACGGAGTCCACCCCCGGGATGCAGGAGTGCCGTTGGAGGGTCTACTCATGGAACGGCGTGTCGTGGGAGCCGGAGCCGGACGACGTCGACCTGGACTACCTGGGAGGCAGCATGGCTCTTGGATTCTACCCTTCGGGGTCAGCGTCCCCGGCCGCGACGCCCGATTACGAGGACGTCTGGACATCCTACAGGGGGAGCTCCTCTTCCGCAGGCGTCAGCACATCCTACGGCCCGGACAGCGTCGCCGTCCCGTTGGAATGGTACAACACCTACCACGGCGCCGTGGATTCCAGCATCCTCTACGCCGACGGGCTGATCTATCACACGGTCTCGGGGGCGTACGGCAGCATCGGCATGGAGAGCCTCGCCTGGCTGTATTGCCTGGACCCTGTGAACCGGCAGGTCGCATGGTCGGTCAGCTACTCCGACTCCGGGAACATCGAGATAACCACCCCCGTGATAATCGGGGACGCCATCGTCTTGACCTCCGGCAACTGGCACATCTACCTGCTGGACAGGTTCACGGGCGACCCGCTGGCCGAGCTCTGCCCGGAAGGCTCGTCCCCGGACATGTGCAGCATAGCCAGGTCCACGGAGTACAAGGTCTTCAAGAGCGACGCCCCCGTGGCCAAGGACAGGGTCCACGTGAATGCCGGCGTGTCCAACGCGGTGTACGACTGCGGAGCGTTGTACTTCAACACCTCCGACGGCGTGACCAGATGCTACTCCGTCGACAGGGAGGAGGGGTTCCAGGAGATCTGGACCCATGTCCCGGAGGATTCCCTCAGGGGATGCTTCTATTACTATCCCCCCTGCCTGGCCGACCTCGGGGGGGAGAGGGTTCTCCTGTCTGGGAGCTACGCCGGGACTCTGACGTGCGTTAGCGCCGTCGACGGGGAGCCGCTGTGGGGGATCCAGGTGCACGACCTCTCAGGCTCTCCTGCGGGGGCGGTGACCTCCGTGTCGGTCTGCCCCGGGGAGAGGGCGCTGGTGTGCTACGCCGACGGCGGGATGACCTCCAGCCGCGGAGGGCTGTTGCTGGTGGACCTCCATGACGGGTCCGTCATATGGCAGAAGGGCCTTCTGTGCAGCCGGCCGGCCGTGTTCGGGGACAGGTTCTACGCTTACATTTCTTACACCCCGGACGGGGACCGCACCGTGATCGAGCACGACACCGGCGCCGAGAGGGAGCTGGTGAGCGGATATTACTCGTTCTGGGTGTCCGACTGCTCCATGGGATGGGTCCAGGACACCGAGGCGCTCTCCGTCGGGGGGATGACCTATTGCGACGGCAGGGTGTACGGGATGGACTACTCCCCGGGGTCGGAAGGCTCCCTGGGGGGCTGGGTGTGGTGCCTCGACTCCGACACCGGGACGGTGGTCTGGAAGGCCAAGGTCTCCCCATACAGCGGCACGGCGTACAGCATGTGCGCGCCGACCGTCGTAGACGGGAAGGTGCTCGTCGGCAACGACTACGGCGCCATGTACGTGATATCCGAGACCCGCGGGGTGGAGAGGGAGTCGACATCCGACATATCATACGAATCGCAAGGGCTGGCCCACTGGTCGTGGCTGGTCCTTTTCGCATTTCTGGCGGCGTTCACTCTGTGCGTCGTCATGCTTTACAGGGGTGCTTGAATGGGCGGTGAAGGCGGGCGCGGACCGCTGAAAGGGGCGTTCACGACGCTTCGCAAGGGATTCAAGGCGATGAACGAGGACATGGTCTACACCGAGGACTCCAGGAGCGAGGTCGGGATCAAGAAGCGGCGCTTCAGGATAATCCTGGCCGCCGGCTTCGTGTTCCTCTTCGCCATGTTCCTTATTTCCATATCCATCTCATCGGGAGGCATAATACCGATAACCGACGCCTTCTCGGCGCTGGTCTCCGCGATCTCCAAAGGGGGCGAGGACCTTACCACCGAGGAGCTGTACGTGTTCTCGTCCAGGCTCCCCAGGGTGGTCGCCGCCATCGGGGTCGGGGCCGGCCTGGCCACGGCGGGGTGCATGTTCCAGGCGCTCATCAGGAACCCCCTGGTGGACCCGTACATAACAGGGGTGTCCTCCGGGGCGGGATGCATGGCGGTCGCCGCGTCCACCACCCTCGCCACCGTGTCCCTCCTGGCCGGGTACTCCGCTTACATAATCCCCTTGGCGGCCATCGCCGGGGGCCTGATCGCCTTCGCCCTCACCCTGGCTGTGGCCGAGGGGGCCGGCGGGTCCGCCACGAACTACATCCTCTCGGGAGTGATAGTT
>JAFZXW010000187.1 GCA_017616575.1 Candidatus Methanomethylophilaceae archaeon | reverse complement strand
TCACGGGATACAGTATGATGAGAAACGCCAATGTCGATAAAATTAGAGATGAGTGCAGCCGCCGCGGAGCAGGCGATTGCACACGTGCAGATTTACCCACTTAAAAGTGTCTAGAACCCTTGTTATGCTTCTTGCCCTTGTCCGAGCGCGTCTTCCTGGGTTTCGTATCTTTCTTTCCAACAGGTCTGCCCATCTTCTTGATCTCAACCGGAACGATCGGTCTGTCGATCAGACCGATGTTCGCCAGCAGAACCGCATCGGTAATCGGGAGGCGGTTCATCTCCCATTCCTCCGAATCGTCGATGCGCACCATCTTCACCCTCTCGATGAAGTCCATAGACATCTTGAACGTCCAGGTCTCCATCTCCTTCGTATCCTGGAAGAGGTTCAGCAAGCGCGAACCCATCAATGCCGCCAGGAAATCTATGAAATCCGAGCCGATGTCGGAATAGTCGGAGTTGACCCTGGTGTCGTCAAGGTCCAGCTCCGTCTGATAGAATTTGAACAGCATCTCTATCAGCCATCTTTCCTGGTATATCGAATACAGTTTGGACGGGGGAGCATCCAGATCGCATTGGAACACTATGGTTCCGAACTCTTTCCTGAGGACATCCAATGCCTGGATGTCCTCTTTTGCGGTATGTGTCCTGAGATAGCTTTCCTCCTCGTCCTTCGCTATCGCCATGTCCCTGAAGGAGTACATCCAGAATCCGTCACAGCACACCTTCTTGCATTCTATCGGAGATTCATTGAAGAACGAGCTGTCGAAATCGTACATGCCATATTCATCGATCAGATCGGAATTGGATTTCAGCGGCATCAGATAATGGAGATCCTTTCTGTCCTTCACAGCATCCTTGATTGCCGACAGGGTGAAACCCCTGTCGGCCACTATTATTCCTCTTTCTATCCTGTTCGTTCTGATGAAATCCTCGATAGCCCTCGAATCCACCATGTTCCCCGGATACAGTTTGGAGCAGATCGGTTCCCTGGTATCGGAATTGTATGCGTACATCATCAAGGAATCCTTGTGTTCCCTCTTCACCGTCTTCCTCGATACCTGCGATAAGGTATCGACACGGCTGTGGTTCTGCTTTAGACATCCGTCTATGATCAGCGTGTCGTTGTCCTTCAGCTTCGCCACCCTGTCCCTCATGAACGCCCTTATCCTGGAATATTCCATCCCCAGATTCATCTGCTCCCTGGAGACATGGTTCTTCCCGAGATTAACCCCGGGATACATCTCGGACAAGAACGATTGATCGTACCTGTCCTTCATCTGATAGTCCCTTGTGCCGGGATAGCAGCATCTTATGGTGGCCATACAATAGATCTCAACGGATTCCTCCCTGTTGTAATGTGACATCAGCATGTCGATTATGTCCCTGTTCAAGATGTCGCATAACCTCACACGGCCGTAATACTTGATGTCTGCACGTCCGGTCGAACCTGTCTTTCTGACAGGTTCGTCGGGAACGTACTTCCCATCGATTATGCTGCCTATGTACCCGCCTTCGGTGGGTACCCTGCGTCCGTCCATGTTCTTGCATCCCACACGTTGCCTCACTCTGTACCCGCTACCGCTTGGGACGACAACCGTATTCTTCGGTCTGGGGATGGATCTTATCTCTTCGGGAACACCCATTTCAATCTATATAATGTATAGGCTACTTTATATATAAACATACTTATAATAGCCTATACTCAAAACGATCTTGAACCTTGGATCGGCCATTATAGGACATAGAAACGACCACAGAACTCAGAAAATAGACAGAAGACCATTCACTTTTGCATCACATCAGAAAGAAATAGACATCTCTAAACCTTGAAATTCAGGATTGTATAGTCTATTCGCGGGAAAGTTCTGGTAGAAATAAAAGTAGATTTAAAAATCAGAAGGAGCCCGTCGGTCAGGCCGAAACAATGTCCTTCAGGTTTGGAAGGCGGCGCCCGCGTCCCATGGATAATTCCGCAGGCGCCTTGGATGGAATACCGGTTTCAAGACGGATCGGGGAGCTCAGTCGTCCACCACTTCCATCCTCTCGATGACCACGTCCCTCAGAGGCTTGTCGTTGGCGTCCGTCTTGACCTTGCTGATGGCGTCGGCCACGTCCATTCCAGAGATTACGGTCCCGAACACGGGGTGGGCGTAGGGCGTCTGGATGTACTCCTTGTCAAGGTAGACGTTGTCCACCACGTTGATGAAGAACTGGCTTCCGCCGGTGTTGGGGCGCCCAGTGTTGGCCATGGCGATGGTCCCCCTGACGTTGGAGTGGCCGTGCCCGAACTCGTCCTGGATGGTGTAGCCGGGGCCTCCGCGTCCGTTCCCGTCCGGGTCCCCGCCCTGGATCATGAACTCCTCTATGACCCTGTGGAAGATGACCCCGTCGTAGAAGCCCTCGTTGGCGAGCTTGACGAAGTTCCCGGTGGTTATCGGCATGTCATCGTGCATCTTGATGACGATGTTGCCCATGGACGTGTGCATTATGACGGTTGTCATGTCCGGATGATACGTTACTCATTTCAAATATGTTCGTTCCGACCGTCGGATCCTGACCGTTCCCACGTACCTCTTCTCGTCCCTGCCGTCCCTCTCGAAGGCGAACGTGTCAGGATGGGAGACGTACAGGTGCGCCAGGCAGATCCCGAGGTCGTTGTAGTTCCAGTACGTGATCCCGGGGATCTTCAGCACCTTCGGCTTGTAGTACAGGTCGAACCCGTCGCCGTTCTTCTTGAAATGCCACGTCTGGGAGTTCACGGCTGAGGGGGCGAGCCTCGCGGGTTCCAGGCGCGGGTCGGCGACGTCGGATATCTCGCTCAGAGGCTTCCTGTCGGCGCCCTTGTCGACCTCCGGATAGCCGTCCGGCTTCCCGAAGGACATGCTCACGCCCCACTTCAGCCGTCCGTGGGACTTCGGCGCCGCGGGCTTCGCCATCCCGAGCCAGCAGCTTCCCAGGCCGTTAGACTGCATCATCAGGTCCACCTGCTGGAACACGAAGCCCACGTTGACCCCGGACATCATGTCGTCCTTGCTGTAGACGGCCAGGTAATGCGGCGCCCTCCACTTCATCAGGGTCTTGATCTCCTCCGGGCCCAGGTAGTCGTATTCGAACGGGTCGGAGGTGAGCCTCTTGGCGTCCCTTATCCATCCTTCTATCTTCTCCATCGTCCCGTCGTCGAGCTTTTCCGGCAGGTACGAGCGCACGCTGCGCCTGGTGAATATCGCTTCCTCAGGTTCCATGGAGGTCGCATCCGCATGGCGTTATATCTTGTTCGCCAGCGGTCGCTCGGAGGATTGCGAACCGATTTAACCGATGGACGATATCTCCATGCGATACCATGGCATCCAAAAAGGCGCTTCTGGCAGTCAGCTTCGGGACCAGCTACAACGACAACCGCGACAAGACCATCGGGGCCATAGAACGCCTGTTCTCCGAGGTCTTCCCCGGATGGGAGGTCCGCAGGGCCTTCACCAGCAAGATGATCATCAAGAAGCTCAAGGAGCGCGACGGGGAGGTCGTGGACTACATCGACGGCGCCCTGGACAGGCTGATCGCGGACGGGTTCGACACCGTCGTCGTCCAGCCCACGCACATAATGAACGGGACCGAGTACGACTTCGTGAAGGAGTTCGTCGACAGGTACCGCCCCAAGTTCAAGTGCATCAGGATAGGGAAGCCCCTCCTCACCACGGAGGAGGACTACGACGCGGTGATAGACGCCATAGCGAGCGGGATCGTCGTGCCGGCGAAGGAGATGGCCGGGAGCGACGCCGCGGTGGTATTGATGGGGCACGGCTCCGAGCACTACGCCAACTCCGCGTACAGCCAGCTCCAGCTCGCGCTCTGGCTTTCCGGGCTCGACGACGTCTACCTGACGACGGTGGAAGGCTTCCCGGACTTCGAGGACACCATGCGCCTGATGAAGGGCATGGGGATAAGGAACGTCGTGATCCAGCCGTTCATGGTGGTCGCCGGCGACCATGCTAACAACGACATGGCCGGGGACGAGGACGATTCGCTGAAATCGGTGCTGGAGCACAACGGGTACAAGGTCTTCCCGGTGGTCAAGGGCCTGGGGGAGATCCCGGAGTTCCGCGAACTGTTCGCCAACCACGTGTCCGACGTGATCAACGGATGATTTCGGGGGCTTCGGCCCCTCCAAATTCCTTTTTCCGGGCCGTTCTTGTTTCCGGTTCTGTGCGGATCGTTGTGTTACCTTTTTATATTGCCTTTAGTTTCGGGCGCAACATGTCATGGCGCTCGCTGCTGATGGCCGTACTGGTCATATCGGTGCTAGCGATAGCCATGGCCTCATCCGAGACCGACGCCTCGCCCTCCTGCTTCGATGGGCCCTTCGAGGACCATTCGCCCAGGGCGGGCCCGGACGGCCATCCCCCCGGGGAGGACCGGCCTCCTTCCGGCCAGCCGGTGGTGGTTCTCGACGCCTCCGGGCGTCCTGGGCATTCGCCGGAGCGGATGATAGAGGACTACATGGGCTTCTACGCCGAGAAACGGGCCCTGGAAGGCGAGGGCAGGACCGTCGCCATACTGGATCCAGAGCTTGCGGCAGAGCCCGGCGACCCGCTTTCCGAGGCGCTGAAAGCCGTCATGGGATGCGACGTCGTGTCGGACCTGGTCGAGATAGACGGCGACACGGAGATGTCTGAGCCGTCCGTGAAGGACTCCGCCGCCGAGCTGGAGTTCCTTCGCTGCCTGCTACCGCATCTTTCGGACGACGGCGCCCTTGCCGACCTCGTGCTTTCGATGATATCCGAGCTGGAAGGCCCCTCCCCCGAATTCGGGACGGCGTCTTTCCGCGAGCATCTTTGCCTTGCTGAGGCCCCCTCCTTCTCTTCCGAGGAGGCCTGCGAAACGTCTTACGATGTCTTGGCGACGCCTTCTGCCGTCCAGGAATACTTCTGCGCCCACGTCTTCGACGGCGGGGCCATCGACTTCTGACCGGTTCTCGTACGGCTGCAAGGCCGCAGACGACCCGGAGGTTTCTGAAATGAACGTTGCAATGAGAGCGAGTTCTCGGCGTACGGCCGTCCCGATGTTCCGCGGCAGCCGTAAGGCCGGATATGGAGGATGAAAATGAACGGAATATTCGACAGCGTGATACCGTCGGCGGGATCGATGGGGCCGTTGGAGTTCGTGGTCTGCGTGGCGGCTTCGCTCGTCATGGGGTTCGCGATCTCCGGGGTGTACATGTTCCGCAACAGGCACAGCGCGAGCCTGGCCCTCACGATAGCCTTGATCCCGGCGATAGTGTGCGTGGTGATAATGGCCGTCAGCGGCGACATAGGCGCGGGGATAGCCGTGGCCGGGGCCTTCAGCCTGGTCAGGTTCCGTTCCGCGCCCGGCTCCGCCAAGGAGATAGCCGTCATATTCCTGTCCATGGCGGTGGGGCTGCTGATGGGGATGGGGTTCATAGCGTATTCCGTGCTCTTCGGGGTGGCCCTGTGCCTGGTCATGCTCGCATGCGCCAAGGCCGGGTTCGGCGGGGCGAGGGACGGCGCGGACTGGAAGATAGTCAAGGTGACCGTGCCGGAGGACCTCGACTACAACTCGGAGATAGACACGCTGATGGGCGAGTACACCAAGTCATGCGAGCTCGTGGAGGTCAGGTCGGTCAACATGGGCAGCATGTTCAGGCTGACGTACAAAGCCGTCCTGAAGGACCCTTCCGCGCAGAAGGAGCTCATAGACAAGATACGCACGAGGAACGGGAACCTCGAGGTGGCGTTCCTCCGCGAGGACACCGTCCAGGCGGGGCTGTGATCCCATGGACGCGAAGACCGTGTTCAAAAGGTACGAGCTGAAGTACCTGATGGACGAGGACCAGGCCAGGAATGTCTTCCAGGCTCTTTCGGAGCACATGTCGCTGGACGGCTACGGGCACAGCACGATAAGGAATATCTACCTCGACACGGAGGACTTCCTCCTGGCGAGGCGCTCGATAGAGAGGCCTCTTTACAAGGAGAAGCTTAGGATCAGGAGCTACGGGAGGCCGGAGGAGGACGGGACGGTGTTCGTCGAGCTCAAGAAGAAGTTCGACTCGGTCGTCTACAAGAGGCGTGTAGCCATGCCGTTGGAAAAGGCCATGGGATGGTTCTCGTCTCCCGAGGGGAGGGGCCCCCGGACCCAGATCGGGGACGAGATCGACTTTATGAAGACGCGCTACCCGGGGATACGCCCGGCCATGCTGCTGACGTACGAGCGCGAGGCGTACCAGCCCAAGGACGGGGGCGACCTCAGGATAACGATGGACAGCAACATACTGGCCCGTCTGGACGACATCGACCTGAGGGCTGAAGCCGGCGGCCATCCGGTGCTCCCGGAGGGCTATTCGCTGATGGAGGTCAAGACCATGTACGGGTATCCCGCGTGGCTGAACTCGGTCCTTTCGAAGAACGTACTCTACAAGTCCAGGTTCACCAAGTACGGGAACGCTTACAAGGAGATGGTCGTCAGGAAGGTGCCGGAGGAGTTCAGGACCCTGTCCGGAGGGGCCGCCACGGTCCTCGGAAACAAGTTCGTAGATAATGGAGAGGTGATGGATTGTCCGTGAAGAAGAAGGTGGCGGCGCTCATGGTGGCGGCGGTGGCGATGGCCTGCATTGCGATCGTCTACTGGGGCGGCAGCGACACCGAAGAAGGCTCCGAGGACGTCTCGGTGAGCCTGGATAAGAGCAGCATGGCGATGGATGCCGGGAAGACGGCCGTCCTGGTCGCGACATTGGACCCCAGCGGATGGGACGGAACCTTGGTCTGGAAATCCTCCGACGTCTCCATCGCAACGGTGTCCGGAGGCGTGGTGACCGCGGTATCGCCGGGAACGGCTACTATAACCGTCAGCGCCGGGGCCTCCAGCGCCTCCTGCGTTGTAACAGTATCTTCGAACGAGGTCCCGACCGTCACCGTCGAGTTGAACGCCTCGTCCCTGACGTTGGATGTCGGAGCCTCCTCGACGCTCACGGCCGTCGTGTCTGGATCGGCCCAGGCCGTGTCCTGGAAGTCCTCCGACGATTCCATAGCAACTGTGTCGAACGGCGTGGTAAAGGCCATGTCCCCGGGAACGGCAACCATAACGGCGGCCTCCGGGACGTCAAGCGCGTCCTGCGTCGTGACGGTCAAGGGGGCGCAGTCCGAGGCGGCTTCGATAGACGGTCTCACGGTGACCTGCGTCTCCGGGACCGACGGCATCGTGTCCTATGTTTACGACGAATCCTCCGGCGAGTACACCGTGACCTTCGGGGCCATAAGCGAGGACACCGAATACTCGATATCCGGCGTCTTGAACGGGAACATAGTCGTCGACGTCGACAGCACCGAGACCTTCGACTTCGATCTCGACCTGGAAGGCGTCTCCATAACCAGCTCCGTCAGTAGCCCTATAGTGATACTATCCGCGGATGACGTGACCCTTCGCGCCGGCAAGGGGACTTCCAACACGGTCACCGACTCCCGTCCTGCCGTCGACTCGGAACTGGACGGCGTCTACTCCGCGGCCGTCTACTCCAAGGTGGACCTCAAGATCAAAGGCAAGGGGACTCTAGAAGTGACGTCCGAGAACAACAACGGCATACACACCAAGGACGACCTCAAGGTGGAGAAGGCCACTCTGACGGTCAGCTGCCTGGACAACGCCCTCAAGGGGAACGACAGCGTGACCATAAGCTCCGGGAACATAACCCTCTACGCCAGGCAGGGCGACGGGATCAAGACCAGCAATTCCGAGACGACGGATTCCAAGCAGAAGGGGACGGTCACCGTGAACTCCGACGACGGGGACACGGTCCTGACGATATACGCCGCCTGCGACGGGATAGACGCGGCTTACGATGTAGTCGTAAACGAGACCGAAGGGAACACGCTCGCTCTGAGCATATTCACCGACGCCTACTACCCCGAGGCCGAGACGGTGTCCGTGTACTCCGACTCCACCCTCTATCTGAAGGTCCCCTCCGGGATCTACGGTAGCGGCCGCGCCGTCTACGTCCAGTTCTCCGACGGGTCCAAGACGTCGTGGGCCAAGGCCTCGTACCTGAAGCAGTCCAACGAGTTCAGGTCCGCCTACTATTACCTCACGGTCGACAAGCCTTCCTTTGCGACGAAGATGACGTTATACGTCTACAGCGGGGAGCCGTCCTCCGAGGCCGCGTCCGGATACCTGTATTGCTCCTCGGTCTATTCGATTCCGGAGTCCAAGGACCTGGCGACGGTCTCCAGCGATAGTTCTTCCCTGAGGCTGAGCTTCAGCAGCTATTCGTCGCAGACCGTCGGACCCGGCGGATGGGGGATGCCGCAGGAAGGGAACAGCGACAAGACGCCCTATTCC
>JAFZXW010000186.1 GCA_017616575.1 Candidatus Methanomethylophilaceae archaeon | reverse complement strand
GCTGACGGAGGTCGAGGCCTCCATACGGGAGATGCCGGGGGTGGTCGACGTAACCGTGCAGGCCGTCTCGAACGGGCCGGGGAAGGAGCTTTGCGCCTACGTGGTCGGAAGCGCCGAAGCCGATGAAGTCAAGGGCTGGGTCTCGGAGAGGAAGCCCCCCTACATGGTCCCGGCCTTCGTCGTCCCCCTCGAATCGATCCCGCGCACCGTCAACGGCAAGGTGGACAGGCGCGCCCTCCCAGCCCCGGACGCCTCCTCCCTCAGGGCGGAGTACGCCGCCCCTAGGAGCGAGACGGAGAGGAAGCTCTGCGAAGCGATGGCGTCGGTGCTCGGAGTCGAAAGGGTCGGGATGGACGACGACTTCGTCCGCTTGGGAGGAGACTCCCTGAAAGCAGTGCGCCTGGCCGCTGCATGCCGCTCCATGGGCATGGCCGTCCCGGCACAGGAGATAATAGCTAGGCGCACCGCGAGGTCGATCTCCCCGCTGATATCTTCGGCGGTCGACGCCGGGACGTATTCCGGGCCGATAGGGCTGTCCCCTGTCCAAGAGAGGCTCATGTCTGCAGGGACCACGTCCCAAAGGAACAGGCACAACCAGTCGGTGCTCCTGCGCTCTTCCGAGAGCCTGGACCTAGACACCGTGCAAAAGGCGTTGGATGCCGTCACGGACCACCACGACATGCTTCGCGCGGTCTACTCGGCTCCGTATCACGTGAGGGAGCCTGGGATCTCCGTGTGCAGGGCGGCCCGCGACCCTGCGTCCACCCATGAGGAAATGACCGAGGCCATGGACAGGGCCCAAGGCTCCCTGTCGTTGGAAAATGGAAGGAACATGGCGTGCCTCGTGTTCTCCGCGGATGCGGACTACGTCTTCATCGTCATTCACCACATGGTGGTGGACGGCGCCTCCTGGAGCTTCATCCTGGACGACTTCTCGTCAGCTTACAGGTCGATAAATTCTGGCAAGACGCCCGTCCTGCCGCCACGCACCGCCTCGTACGCCTCGTGGCTCGACGCCTGCTCCAGGCCTCCGAGAAAAGAGGAGTCTGATTACTGGGCCGAGGCCGAGAAGACCGTGCCGGATGCCGTAAGGGTCTCGGACGTCGAGCAGTTCTCTCTCGTTTCGGAGTTCCCGCTCCCTTCCGCAGAGGACGGGCCTTTCGGGTTCGACTCCGCGGACATACTCGCGGCGGCCTTGGCCGAGGCCTATTCCGAGGTCTCCAGAGAAGACGGCGTCGCTGTCAGGATGGAAGGGCATGGACGTTCCGAGGCAGGCGTGGAACGCACCGTCGGATGGTTCACCGACATGTACCCGCTCCGCCTTGCATCCTCCGGAGACCCGCTCAAGGACCTGTTCGATGCCAGGAAGAGGCTGCACGATGTCCCTCGCGGAGGCATCGGATACGAATCCGTGCTTAGAGGCCGGCCGCTTCCGCAGATCACGCTCAACTACCTCAGCAACGCCTTCTCGTTCTCCGACGGGCTGTTCGAGACGGTGCTCGACATCCCCATGGGAAGGTTTTCAGACGTCCCTCCCGACGACAGGGTCTCCCTCAACGTGAACGACGTCGGAGGAGTATTCGCGATCACCGGGTACCATGACGGCTCCGATGCAATGTCCAAGCTTCCGAAGGTCTTCTTGGAAAAGATAAAGGCGGTGTCGGAGGCCGCCGCTTGCCCCCGCATGTTGATGCGCCCGCTGTCGGAAGGGCAGCTGAACGTCTATCTGGACGAGATGGCTGAAAGGAAGGGGACAGCGTACAACGCCCCTGGAATGGTCCCGGTCAAGGGAATCCCGAAAGAAAGCATCAGAAAGGCCGTGGAAGCGGTGACAGAGGCGCATCCGGTCCTGAAATCTCGCATCGTCGAGTGCGATGGGGCCCCTTGGATGGTCGCGGATTCTTATCCGGAGATCTCCGAAGGCCCCCTGGAAGGCTTCGCACGCCCGTTCGACCTTGGGGGATGCCTCTCCAGATTCCGCATATCCGACGACTACCTGGTGTGGGACGTTCACCATGCCGTCATGGACGCGAGCTCCAGGAACGTGCTGATACAAGATTTCCGCAAGGCTCTTTCCGGAATGGGCCTGGATCTCGACGTCCGCGCCTTCGACGTATCCGACTGGCAATCCCCGGAGAACACCTGGAAAGCCATGGAGTTCTTCGACAAGATGCTGGACGGCGCCGACACGGACCCGGGCATCGTTCCGGACCTCGAGGGAAGCTACGGCTCCAGCCGCGCCAAGCTGTCCTGCGGAAGGAAGGACGTGGAGGAGCTGGCCACTTCCAACGGGGTCGCAATCGGAAGCCTGTTCGCCTCCGTCTTCGCTTATACGCTTTCGAGGTTCACAGGACGCTCCGACGCCGTGTTCGTGTTCACCGACACCGGCCGGGCGGCCGCAAGCATGTCCGACGCTGTCGGGATGTTCGTCAGGACGGTCCCGATCAGAGTCGACTGCACCGACGCCCCCGTGAAGGAATACCTCAGAAAGGCGTCTTTCACCCATATCGAGGCGATGTCCAACGACTTCGTCCCGTTCAGGGATCTGTCCAGGCGCCATGGCGTGAACGTGTCCGTACTTTTCGAGTACAACGCGTCCATCAACACGGATTTCGACAACGAGGCCTCCGCCGCCGGCCCCATGATGGACGTCCCCCCGGAATACGGGATAGTCTCCGACGTGCAATGCGTGGTGACGGACTCTGAAGGAAGCTTCGACGTCGCCGTCTACCATTCGGACAAGATCGGAGAGGAGACGGCCATGCGCATGGTCCGCGTTTTCGACTCCGTCCTCGACGGGATGACGCGCTGCGAAAAGATGTCCGGTCTGGAGATCGCCTCCGACGATGACACGCTCCTGTCCGAGAAGGTCAACGACACGTCCAAGACCCTTAGGTTCGGAGACGTGCTGGAGGCCTTCGCGGAATCCGTATCCAGATTCCCGGACAAGCCCTTCGTCGTCTCCCAACGCAGAAGCCTGAGTTACGCCGAATGCGACAGGATATCCGATGCTGTGGCATGCTCGCTTGAGAACGAAGGGATCGGCCTGGGGGATTCCGTTGCGGTCCTGGTCCCCAGAGGGGAATGGTACGTCCTGTGCGCACTAGGAGCGCTCAAGGCCGGCGCCGCATACGTCCCCATGGACTCCGCCTACCCGGACGAGAGGCTGGCATACATCATCAAGGACTCGTCCTCCAAGGCGGTGCTGTGCGTCCCCGAGACTATGGACCGTTGCAAGTCGCTGACCACGGCGCCCGCCATAGACTGCTCCTCTCTGGCTGACTCCCATCCGAAGAAGA
Source organism: Candidatus Methanomethylophilaceae archaeon (assembly GCA_017616575.1). Lineage (GTDB taxonomy): Archaea > Thermoplasmatota > Thermoplasmata > Methanomassiliicoccales > Methanomethylophilaceae > Methanoprimaticola. The sequence goes on along the minus strand of JAFZXW010000186.1, from coordinate 3,081 downwards.
TCGAAACGGACGGTTCCACGCCCATGGTCGTCCTGTACACGTCCGGAACCACGGGGAAGCCCAAAGGGTCCGTCCTGACCCGTTTGGCGATAGAGAACCTGGCCGAATGGTACTGCGAGTATACCAGGATCTCCGCCGAGGACGTGGTCGGGATGCACACGTCGTACTCCTTCGACATGCATGCCGTGGCCATCTATCCCCCCATGCTCGCCGGCGGGTCGGTGTACATCGTCCCAGAAGAGGCCAGAAGGGATCTGGAAGATCTTGACCTGCGCCTCGAGGAGGCCGGGGTGACCCACATATTCATCACGACGCAGCTCGGGAAGCTGTACGCGTCCAAGATGAGGCATCCCCTGAAGGTCCTCGTCCTTGCCGGGGAGAAGCTGGGGCCGTTCTCCCCTCCCGAAGGACTCAGGACGATAGACGCCTACGGGCCCTCCGAAAACCATGTGTCCACGGCTGTGGACGTATCCGACAGATGCTGCCCCTACTCGGTCGGAAAACCGTTACCCAACGTCAAGGCGTATGTCCTGGACGCGGAGAAGAGACACGTGCCGTACGGCGCCGTGGGGGAGCTGCACCTCTCGGGATACCAGCTGTCCCTCGGGTACCTGAACCGCGACGACCTGAACTCTATAGTCTTCACAAGGAACCCGTTCTCCGACGAGCCCGGGTTCGAGAGGATGTACGCCACCGGAGACTTCGCCAGGCTGCTGCCGGACGGCACCATAGGGATACTCGGAAGAAGGGACGGACAGGTCAAGATCAGAGGGAACAGGGTCGAGCTCACCGAGGTCGAGGCCGCCATCAGAGAGATCCCGGGAGTCAGAGACGTCACCGTCCAGGCCGTATCCAACGGTCCCGGAAAGGAGCTGTGCGCGTACGTCGTAGGAGACGTGGACGCGGAGGAGGTGAAAGCCTGGGTCTCCGGAAGGAGGCCAGACTACATGGTCCCGGCCTTCGTGGTCAACATGGGAAGCATCCCGCTGAACGTCAACGGGAAGGTGGACTGGCGCGCGCTGCCAGCACCCGATGCGTCCTCCCTCAAGGCCGGTTACGTGGCCCCAAGGAACGCGGACGAATCGGCCATCTGCAAAGCTTTCGAGAAAGTCCTGAAGATAGAGAAAGTCGGCATCGACGACGACTTCATCCGCCTTGGAGGGGACTCCATGAAGGCGATTGAAGTACAAAGCGCCCTCAGGAAGGCGTCGGCCGCCGACATCCTCAGATACCGCACCCCCAGGTCCGTCGCCTCGCATTCCCTCGAGACCTATGCGGCCTTAAGATATGCCGAAGAAGACGGGTGCCCCCTGTCGGAAAGCCAGCTCAACGTATACCTGGACATGATGGCCAATCCCGACTCCGGCGAGTACGTCATACCGTTCTCGTTCCAGATACCCGAGAATGTATCGGAACCGGAGGCAAGGGCGGCATTGGATAAGACTATAGTCGCTCATCCCGCCCTAAGAGGGAGGGTAGCCGACAATGACGGCATCCCCTGGATGTTCTTCGACGCTGTTCCGGAGATGGGCTCCGGCGAGCCTGCTACCCCCGTCATCAGCAAATGCACATCGTCTTTCGTTATGTCTGGAAACACCATCAAAGGCATGATCAGCCACCTGGCATTCGACGGCTATTCGTCCGCGGTGCTCTCCAACGACCTGTCCGCATCCATTGCCGGCAAGACGATCGAACACGACAAGGGCGTCTTGATATCGTCATCGTTCGACCAATCCATTCCGGAAAGCGACAGGTACAGTGATGCCGAGAGGTTCTTCGACGCGATGCTCTGCGACGCCGACACCGACATCGGCCTCATGGAAGACCTCGACGGATCCGTTGGAACATCCACTATAGTCTTATCATGTGACGCGGAATCTTTGGCTTCCAAAGCCGCATCCTGCGGATCGTCCCCTGGCGCCCTGGCGACCTCCGCGTTCGCATACGCCCTTTCAAGATTCACAGGACGGTCCGACGCGGTGTTCTGCATAGCGGAGAACGGAAGGGACGTCCCAGGGCTGGAGAGGTCCGTGGGGATGTTCGTCAGGACGGTCCCGGTCCGCATAGACTGCTCCGACACCCAGGTCGACGGCTTCGTATCCAAGGCCTCGGAGACGGTCTACGGGGCCATGTCGGCCGGCTTCGTGCCGTTCAGGAAGCTCTCCAGCGAATACGGAGTGAAGCCCGACGTCATCTTCCAATATGCGCCGAAAGGGGAGGCGTCCGAGCTCATGGAAGGCATCCTTTCCGGTTCCCCTGACATGTTCTCCTCCTCTGGGGTGTCGGTCGCGGTGATGGACTTGCCAGATGAGCTGCGCGCGACGATATCCCATGGACGCAGGATAAGCGTCAAAACCGCTGAAGGCATTCTGAAAGCCCTCGACAGGACGCTGTCCGGGATGCTGGAACTAGACAGAATGTCAGATATCATATACGTCGATCCCGAGGACGCCGACGGCTGCTTCGCTGACGGCGGACGCGCCAGGATCGCCTACGACAGCGTCATAGGGGCCATGCGCTCCCGCATATCCGACAAGGTGATGATCACCTATCTCGACCGGTCGTACAGCTACCGCATGGCCGACATGGTCACGGACGGCATCGCTTCGAGGCTGTCCAAAACAGGTGTCGAAAAGGGCGACAGGGTCGCCTTCCTCGTACCCAGGAGCGAGTGGTACGTCCTCTGCGCCATCGGCGTCATGAAGACTGGAGCCGCATACGTCCCGATGGACGGCGCTTACCCGGACGAAAGGCTTTCCTTCATGGCAAGGGACTCCGGCATCAAGGCGATCCTGGCCACGCAGGAGACCATGGACCGCGCCTGGTCAATATCCGGGGTGGAGACCATCGACTGCACCACATGCGGATACGAGGGCGACGCGATGCCCGACCCCTCCCCGGAATCCGAGGCCGTGATACTCTATACATCTGGAACCACTGGGAAGCCGAAAGGGACGGCCATCACCCATAAGGGACTGTCCAACCTGGCCGAGTACTTCGCCAAATCGGCCGAGCTGTCCAACGAAGACAGGATCGGCCTGTTCGCATCCATCGGGTTCGACGCGAACATGTCCACTTATT
>JAFZXW010000185.1 GCA_017616575.1 Candidatus Methanomethylophilaceae archaeon | reverse complement strand
TGCGGGGGCTCCGCGAACTCCACGCCCTCGTCTATCAAACGCCTACGGGTGTTGTATGGGCTGTCCACGGACAGATACGCCCTGGTGTCGACGCCGCAGCGTTCGGACTTCTCCAGGACTATGCGGCATTCCCCTCTGCGGAGAAAAGCGAAGGAGCCCTCGTTCTTGAGGACCGTCATTCCGAGGACTTCTGAATAGAACCTCGCAGACCTCTCGACAGAGCTCACGGGCACAGACAAAGCGAAAACGGATTCCGGAAGCCCTTCCACGGTATACGAGAACTCCCCTCCGTGCGGATCCCCCAAAGGCATGCCCCATCAATCGCCCGACAGGTTATTAATGGATGGCATCCACGGAGCCAGGCCTAGGGATTCAAGATAGGTATAAATAGTAGTTCGATGTTGCGAGGATTGTTGCCCTGGTAGTGTAGTGGCCTATCATAAAGCCCTGTCGAGGCTTTGACACGGATTCGAATTCCGTCCAGGGCGCTCATCCTTTTACATCGACTTTATAAGGAAAGCGCATGCGTCTTTTTCACCACCTTCGTAATAACGCTAAATACTGGATTGAACCTGGGGATGATGATGAATCCCAAATCATTGCTGGCCATCGCGATACTGGTCGCGTCGGCCTGCATCGTCATGCTGCCTGCCGCCGATGCGGAAGGCGGCTTCGAAGTGACCGACGGCACCGGGAGGACGTTCGTCTACGACGGCGCCGCGGAAAGGATAGCGCTGAACGGCTCCGCGGTCGCCCTCACCGTCGCCCAGGCCGGGGCCGTAGAGAAGATCGTGGCCGTCGACAAGTACTCGACATACGAGTACACAAAGTACAGCGACCTCAAGAACCTGAACGCAGAGGACCTCGGAAGCTTCTACGGAAGCTCCAACCACGACTACATCGTCACAACCTTGGTCAAGATGGTCGAGGACGGGAGGTTCTCGAGGGACGACACAGTCATCCTCACCAGCTACACCAGCAACCTGGACCTCCGCGACAAGCTCGAGAGCAGCGGGTTCTCCAAGGTCCTCGTGTGGAACACCATCGACGACTACTCCGAGCTCGTCAAGATGGTCGAGGACGTGTCGAGGATCGCGTCCGGCGGCGTCCCCGCCTCCGTGGACAAGATGAAGGACAAGATCTCAGAGGTCGAGAGGAAAGTGAAGGAGAACGAGGGCTCCGAGAAGCCGAAGGCCCTTTATGTGTGGTATTACAGCAACACGTTCTACGTCGGCAACAACGGGATCATGAAGTCCATGCTGGACGTCTGCAACGCGGACAACATCGGGCACGATCCGGACAACGCCGGCTACAGATACGGCGACGCCGCCACGATAGTAAAGCTTCTGGAGAACAACAAGGACGCCGTCGTATTCGTATCCAACAGCTACTTCAGCAACGGAAGGTCCCTCGACAGCTTCTACGACGAGGTCTTCAACGGCGACAGGTCCGTCAAGGCCGTGGCCATGGGGCTGCAGTGGAACAACTGGTGCCCCGAGTCCGCCGACGGGCTGACGGCCATGGCCGACGCATTGTATCCGGCCGATCCCGAGCCCGTGCCGGAGCCCGAGAAGGAAGAGAAGTCCGGCGGCATCGACCTGAGGATCGTGGGCATCGTCGTCGTCGGCATAATCTTTATATTGGCAGGCGTGGCGCTGGTCTTCAGGAAGAAGCGAAGGAGCCGATCCGATGCTTGGAAAGAGGAGGGGCGCCGCGGTCCTGGCGACCATCGCAGCCGCAGCCGCGCTCCTCTTCGTCTTCACGCTCCTGGACCTCTCGTGGGCCGGGAGCACCCACCTGTCCCTGACGGAGGTATGGGACTCCTTATGGGGCAACGGCACCTGGGCGAACGACATCATCGTCAACGGCCAGAACATGCCACGCATCGCCACCGGCATCTGCGTGGGCTCGGGGCTGGCCGTCACCGGCGGCGTGATGCAGGCGGTGTTCAGGAACCCGCTGGCGACGCCGTACATCCTGGGGCTCTCCTCCGGGGCCTCCCTGGGGGCGGCGGTCGCGATCCTTCTGTCGGCGGCCGTGCTGCAACCGCTGCTGGCGTTCGCGTTCTGCTTCGGGACCATGCTGCTCGTCTACGCCATCTCCCGCTCCGGCGGGAGCAACGTAAGGACGGAGACGCTGGTCCTCGCCGGCGTGGCCGTGTCCTCGCTCATCTCCGCCGTCGTCTCGTTCCTCACCTACATCGCGCCCAGCGAGAAGATGGGAAGCATAGTGTTCTGGACTCTCGGGAGCCTGAGCGGCACAGACTGGGGCGAGATCGCGGTAATAGCGCCGATAACCGCCGCCGGAATCCTGATGATGGCCGCCAGGCCGAGGAGCCTGAACGCGATGATGCTCGGCGACGCCCACGCCATGGACCTCGGCGTAGACGTGAAGAGGACGAGGCTGTTCCTTCTGGCCGTGTCCTCCCTGACGGTGGCCGCCTGCGTCTGCTTCGTCGGGACCATAGGGTTCGTGGGGCTTGTCATACCGCATATAGCGAGGCTCCTGCTGGGCCCCGACAACAGGGTCGTCCTCCCGGTGTCCGCTGTCGGAGGGGCCGCCTTCGCGATAATGTGCGACTACATCGCCCACTTCGCCGCCCCTTACTACGGAGTGCTCCCTATAGGAGTGGTTACCGCCCTCATCGGGGCGCCGTTCTTCATATACCTGCTCTGCTCCAGGAAGAAGGAGGTGGGATGGCGAGCGGAAGCCTCGGGACGGACGGCCTGGAGTACTCCTACAGGGACAAGAAGGTGCTCGAAGGCGTGAGCATCTCCGTCGGCAAGGGGGAGATCCTCGGGATCCTGGGGCCGAACGGCTGCGGGAAGTCCACGCTGCTCAAGAACCTCAACAAGAACCTGTCCCCCGAGGCCGGGCGCGTCCTGCTGGAAGGGGATGACATCGCCGGGATGAAGAAGGGGGAGATCGCCCGCAAGGTCGCGGTCGTCCCCCAGTCCAACGAGATCCGCTTCGCGTTCACAGTCAGAGACATAGTGGAAATGGGCAGGATGCCGTTCCAGGAGCCGTTCAGAGGCTCCAGCACGGAGGACGAGGAGGTCGTGGAGGAGGCCATGGCCCTCACGGGGATATCCGGCATGGCCGGTCGCCTGATCAACACCATGAGCGGAGGGGAGAGGCAGAGGGCCATCATTGCCAGGGCGATAGCCCAGTCCCCGGAGATCCTGCTCATGGACGAGCCCACCCTGCACCTGGACATCAACATGCAGTTCGAGGTTCTGGACCTGGTCCGGGAGCTTTCCAGGTCCAAAGGCCTGGCCGTGGTCATAGTGTCCCACGACCTTCCCATGGCGGCC
>JAFZXW010000184.1 GCA_017616575.1 Candidatus Methanomethylophilaceae archaeon | reverse complement strand
GGCTGAAGGCATCTAAGCCCGAAGCCGCCTTGAAAAAGAGGTGCCACGGGACGCCCGTAGATGACGGGCACGATAGAAGCCGGATGTAAGCGCCGAGGTCCGCCGAGGCGTTCAGTCCGGGCTCACTAACGTCCCAAACCGCCGCTGGAGCGTGGTCTAGCAGTCATTCAGGTTTCGTATGAGAGAATCTCATCCAATCATTTTTTCATGCGTCATCATTGGCGTTTTCAATGGATTTAGTCCCGGCGGCAAGCGCCGGAATTGGAGAATCTGTTTTATAGTAACATCAAATCGCCGGCTCATGGCCGTCGTCAGCTTAGGCATATCCGATTTGGACGATTCCAACGTCTACCTGGTCACTGGGAGCAGGAACGTCCTCATCGACACCGGGCTGGCCAGGAATCCCCAGGAATTGACAGCCAAGATACGTTCCTCCCTTCGCGGACTGCCTCTTGACATGCTCGTCCTCACCCATTGCCATGCGGACCATGTCGGCGGGCTTAAAGCCGTCGTAGAGGAGTTCGGATGCAACGCCTATGCGCATCAAGAGGACGCCGTGCACTTGAGAAGGGGCGACTCCTCCTTTATTTTGGATACCGTGTTCGGATTCCGTCTTGGCGGTTATGACGTCCAGGACATTTCCGATGGCGAGATCATCGACTTGGGAGAACATAGGTTGCGTGTGATCCATACGCCTGGCCATACGCGCGGAAGCATTTGTCTCTACGATGAGGTTTCTCATGCGCTGATATCCGGGGACACCCTTTTCGTTGGGGCCATAGGTCGTACGGACCTGCCCGGGGGTTCGTTCTCCGATATGGTCTCATCGTTACGTTCTCTCAGAAGATTTGACATAAAAGGACTGTATCCCGGTCATGGAATGCATGTGGAGCAGAATGGAAGAGACTACCTCGACGAAGAATTGAGCATGTTTGGAGGTGTGAATAATGAAGATTTTGAAGTGTGACCTCTCGAAGGGTTTCGGGGCCATGCTGGACGAGGCCGTCCAGACCGCGGCCGAAGACATCGCCGCTGGCAAACTTATCGTTTACCCTACCGAGACTGTTTACGGAATCGGTGCCGACATCTACAACGAGGCCGCTATAAAGAGCCTCTACGTGGTCAAGAAGAGGCCGTTCGACATGCCCTTGTCTGTCGCGGTATCCGACAAGGCGATGCTGGAGCGTGTCGCCGTACTCAACGATAACGCCGACAAGCTGGTAAAGGCATTCCTTCCGGGCCCCTTGACCATCATCATCAAGAAGCAGCCGGACGTGCCCGACATAGTGACCTCCCTGTCCCAGAAGGTGGGGATACGCATCCCGGACAACAGGTTCGCGTTGGAGCTCATCAGGCGCACCGGCCCCATCGTCGCGACGTCCGCCAACATCCATTCCCATCCCGATTCCGTCGACGTCGATTCCGCGATCGCCGACCTGGGGGATGCCATCGACACCTACATTGACGCGGGCAGGTGCCAGCTCGGACAGCCGTCCACGATAGTCTGGCTTTCCGACAAGGAGGTAGAGGTGGTCCGTCAGGGCGCCATCCCCGAGGAGAGGATCCGGGAGGTTTTAGGATGCTGACCGAGGACCAGCTCTCCAAGCTCCGCACCGCCGGGAAGGTCGCCGGGGCCGCCAGGGAGCTCGGGCTTTCCATGGTCAAGGAGGGCGTCAAGCTTTACGATGTCGCTCAGGAGGTCGAGGGGTATATCCGCGAGCACGGATGCGGTCTGGCTTTCCCGTGCAACATCAGCATCAACGAGGTCGCCGCCCATTACACCCCCAGCTGCACGGACAAGAAGGTCTTCAAGCTCGGGGACGTGGTCAAGGTCGACTGCGGCGCGCATCTGGATGGATACGTCGGCGACACCGCGGGAACGGTCGAGGTCGGCACTAGCGCCTACAGTTCCTTGATAGAGGCCTCCAAGAACGCCAGGAACACCGTGGCGGAGTTCATCGGCGACGGCATACCCCTGTCCGAGATCGGGAAGGCCGTGGAGATGACCATCGGCCGCATGGGCTTCGTTCCGATATCCAACCTTTGCGGCCATCAGATCGAGCCCTATAACCTCCACGCCGGGCTGTCGGTCCCCAGCTACGACAACGGGTCCAAGGAGACCGTCAAGTCCGGGATGGTGGTCGCGGTGGAGCCCTTCGCCACCAATGGGGCTGGGGAGGTAAGGAACGGCAAGCCAGGGAACATCGTCCGTTATGTCAGGGACAGGAAGATAGCCGACCCGAAGGCCGTCGAGTTCGTGGAGTATGTCAAGGAGGAGTTCAGCACGTTCCCCTTCTGCGCCCGCAGCTGCGATTTCCCGGACGCCGAGAAGCATGTCAAGACATTGGTCCGCCATGGGGTCCTGTCCAGCTACGCCGAGCTCGTGGAGGCCAAAGGGGGCATCGTGACCCAGCACGAGTACACGTTCTACATAGACGGCGCGCGCGGAGAGGTCACCACCCTTCCATAAGAATTTATTACAAAACCTCTTCACCCCCTTACACGCCGGAGTTGCCAAGCCTGGTCAAAGGCGATGGACTCAAGATCCATTCTCGTAGGAGTTCGCCGGTTCGAATCCGGCCTCCGGCACCTTATTCATCAAAAGCGACCTGCAACCATGCTATTTGCATCGATTTCTGATAAGTGTTTGCATGGCTGACGCTGCTTGTATCCGTCTGAAGGGGCGTAATCTGCCTTCCAGGGCTTGCTCGGACCTTTCTCACAACCCGGCTATCAT
>JAFZXW010000183.1 GCA_017616575.1 Candidatus Methanomethylophilaceae archaeon | reverse complement strand
TCCCGCCCACCTACCAGTATCCTGGTCAGTCTGAGCAGGTCCAAGGTGGGCTCCTTGCCCGTGTGCGGAATGCACTCTCTGATGTTCATGTAGTCCACGAACACCATGACGCGGCTGTACCTGTGTTCCAGGAAGAGCATGACCCCCCATCATGTATGCTGATAAAGATAGTTCCGATTCCTTTCCAGCAGGCGTGGTGTGGATATGTGGCCGTGAGCCGGACTCGTTGCCTGAACACGATAGTTTTCGAGCGATTCGTGTCCATTGCAGTCTCACGATCTTAATTCGGAGCGTTTTGCTTATTATCCCGGATTCCATCCGGAGCGCATGGACGGGGACAACTTAAATGTGGAACCATCCGGCGCAGAGTCGTCGGAAGGCGGAGGCTCTGGCGAGGCTCGCCCGTCCCAGGGTCGTGTAAAAGGATCGTTCCGCAAGACCGGGCGCATCACGTTCTCCCGTCCGGAGGCGATTTCCAATGGTGCCGCAGCAGACCAGGAAGCCATTTTGAAGGCAAAGCTGGAAGAATGCAGTGCCGACAACGAGAGGCTCCGCAAGAAGAACAAGGATCTCGCCAACGACCTTGTGAAGGCCCGCTCCAAGCTCGAGGCGGCGACGAGGGAGCTGGAGAAGCCGTCGGACAAGCGGAGATGCTATGTGAACCAGGCGGCAGCCTCCGAAGATTCCGCGTTGAAAGCCGAACTGGACGGGCTGAGGCGCATCAACGCCGACCTGAAGCTGGAGGCGGAGGGGCTGCGCAAGGAGCTAGAGGCGGCGAAGTCGAGGATATCCGAGCTCGAGAATGCCAGGGAGCCAGCCGCGCCCCCGGCGAACGAGGAAATGACCGTGTACAGGATCTCGGAGACCGAGTTTCGTTCAGTCCTCTTCGACTGCCCCAGATACGATGTGAGGCTGTCCAGGGACGGACGCAGGATATCGTTCAAGCCAGACGTCGAAGGACGCGTCCGTTGCTCAAGAGGGGTCATGAGCATCCCCTCTCTTCCCGACCTCATAGGGTTCGACGGCGCAAAGGAATATCTTGCGGTGCTGGAAGGCGGCAGGATACTGGTGTCCCTCAGGCGAACGTCGTTCTCTGATAATCTTGACGTCCTGGTCGAAGGCGTTGTATCCGATGGACTTGAGGTGCCTGGGCAGCCTGATCTCTTCTAAAGAAGGGCAGTCCTCGAAGGCGCCGCATCCGATCTTGATGACGCTGTCCGGGACCTCCACCGATTCCAACGAAGCGCATTCCAGGAACAAATTGTCGGCTATGGCCTTGAGGTTCTTGGGAAGCTTCACGGCTTTCAGCCCCGTGCATCCTTTGAACGCCCTGCGCCCTATGGTGGTGACGCTGTCAGGGATTTCGACTTCTGTGATCCCGGCGCATCCTTCCAGAGCCCTTTCCAAGATGGACACCGTGCCAGCGAGGATTCCCGCCTTCCCGGCCGCCCCCCTGGGGGCCCGGATGAGGGCGTCATGTCTCCTGTCGTAGAGGAGTCCGCCGTCTGAGCAGTACCAAGGGTTCCTGGGGTCCACGCGGTAAGCCTTCAGGGAGGAGCAAAGCGAGAATGCCCCATCCCCGATGCTGGACACCGTGGAAGGGATGGACACCTCCGTAAGGGATTGGCATTTTTCGAAGGCCCATTTCTCTATTGTGCGGAGGCCTTCGTGGAAGGAAACCGACCTCATCGAGGCGCATCCGGAGAACGCCCGGCTCCCGATGGTCTTCACCGGCCCGGGTATAGACGCCTCTGTCAGGCCGGAGCATTCATGGAAGGCGCCGTTCCCAATCGCGTCGAGGGAGTCGGGGAACACCGCGGTCCTGAGGAAGCGGCATTTGGAGAACGCCCAGTTCCCGATCGATTCGACCCCGTCGCCGATAGATACGTGTGACAGCCCGGCGCAGCCCTCGAACGCCTTGTCCTCTATGCGGGCGACCCCGGGCGGGGTCGTCGCCTCCCCGTAGACGCCGCTAGGGGCCTTGATCAGGAGACTCATGTCCTTGGAATAGATGATGCCTTGGGAATCGGTTGCGAAATGCCGGTTGTCGCGGTCGATATCGAACCACTCGAGTCCGGAGCATTCCTCGAAAACGTCCTTCCCTATGGAGCGGACGTTCTTCGGGATGGACACGGACCTCAGGCGGGAGCATCCTAAGAAGGCCTTGTCGCCGATGGAGGAGAGGGAGGAGGGCAGGCGGACGGACTCCATGGAAGTGCGTCTTTCGAACGCCCAGTCGTCGATTCTCGTCACCGAATATGTCTTGCCTTCGACGATTATCGCATCAGGGACGGTCACCTCCTGGTCGACGCCGGAGTACCTGTTGACGCTGGCCTCGCTGTCGGATGATATCGTGAACAGCATGTCCTTCGACGCCGGTCCGCTGCCGTTGTCGTGGGTCTCTATGGAAATCAAGGTGTATTCCGGCTGTGGCCTGCGTCTTCCAAGCCTGATGTTGGACGCGTCGCGGAGGTCGATGAGGACGGAAGCCGACACGACGCGGTCGATGCCCGGAATCCTTGAAAGCCTGGCCATCACGGCCTCGGCCCTCTCGAAGTCGTCGCCGGCGATAACCTCGGAGAGCTCCTCCGGATGGGAGTCGGCCATGGCCTTCATGCAGCGTACCTCCTCCCTGTCGAACCCGTGGTGCTCCATGTAAGGTATGAGGCGCGAAGGGGATTCGATGAACAGGCCGATGTCGACAGAATGGAAGATGTCCTCGAACCGCTCCGTCTTGTCCACGCGCGGACACTGCTATCTTAGTCTAAATAGTTTCGTTCCAATTGTTTCTTACCGATTA
>JAFZXW010000182.1 GCA_017616575.1 Candidatus Methanomethylophilaceae archaeon | reverse complement strand
GGTGCCGCCGCCGATGTCGATGCTGACGGCCATCGCCGACAGGGACTCCTTGAAGCCCCCGCCGAACACCGAGTCGCCTATCGTCACTCCAGTCCCGGACGTGGATATGTAGACGTTCCCGGTGAGGACGACAGGCCCCTCGGCCCCCGCCCCGTACACGCACGACCCTACGTCCGCCGTCCCGGAGACGCCTATGGATATGGACGCCGCGTTCAGGGATTCCATCATGCCCCCGCCGAACACCGAGTCCTCTACGGACGCGTCGCCCTTGATCTCGATGTCGATGTTCCCTGTGCCGACGGTCTTGCTCCTCGCGCCGCCTCCGTACACGGACCTGGCCGAGGCGGTGTCCTCGATGTCGATCTCGACGGTGGGGCTGGCGGCGGCCGTCAGGGGGATGCTGACCTTCGCGTAGCCGCTGTAGTTGCCGTCGAGGAACGTGCAGCTCTGCTCCAGGGAGGAGCCGCTCTTGGTGACCCATTCTATGTACTTCGCCCCCGTCGGCGTCATGACGAGGGTGTGGGTGTACTCCGTCCACTCTTCCTGCTCGGAGGACGTCGGCACCACCACGCCCCTCCCGCCTCCGAAGACGTCGCCGTCCACCTCCGCGTTTCCTGACACAGAGATGCTGACGCTGTTGCAGTACAGGGCCGCGACGTCGCTTTCCAGGCTGGCGTCGCTCAGGTAGGAGTAGTTATAGTAGCTGCTGATGGTGGGGACGCTCTTGCCGCCGCCGTATACGTTCCCCAGGACGTGTGCGTCGTCGGATATCTCGATGGAGACGTCTTTTACGTACACCCTGCTCTTCCCGGTGCTGTCGCTCTTTCCGGTCTGGTTGGCGTCGCTCCAAGGCGTGCCTTTGTCGTCGACGTGCTTCATCTTGTCGAGCCCGCCGGAGCCGCCGCCGTATACGTTCCCCAGGACCGTCCCGCCCGAGATGCTGATGGCGATGGAGTCTATGGGCTTGGAGCTGGTCCCGACGAGGGCCCTGAACCCTCCTCCGAACACGTCGCACACTGTCCCGCCGGTGACCTCTATCTCGACGGTCCCCCCGTTCATCATGGACGCGCCTCTCGGGGCGCTCCATGTGTCGTACCCCCCTCCGCAGAGGGTCGCAGCCATGGCCGAGTCCTTCACGACGATCCTGGTGCTGTCGATGATCTTGGTGTCGCTGCTTGCGCCGTCGGTGGCGGATCCGCACAGGATGTGCTGGGAGACGGCCTTCCCGGACAGCTCTATCAGGCCGGTGCCTGCGACCGGGGATTTCTCCGACCTTCCTGCGGCCTGCGCGTCCCACACCGTCGACGTGCCGGAGATGTAGACGTTGGTGTTCTTCATCACGTTCCCGGTGCCGCTGGAGCCTCCGCCTCCCGTAATTACGGTGGATTCGTAGATGAAAACCCTCTTCAGCACGCTGTCGCCATTGTTGCTGTCTATGTTGAAGGGCCAGCCTGGAAGAGGTGCGTTGTCCGGGGTGTATTTGTAAGGGATGGTTTCCAGACCCATCGCCCTTTGCTGGTACGAGTCAGCGACCACATTGGCATTCACAAGGTAGCCGTATGTCGATCCCTTGATGGTGTAGTTCCCGTTGCTCGCCGTGCCTCCGCAAGCATACGTGTCCAACACGGTGACGCTCCTTAAAACGCTGTAGACGGATCCGTTCGTGACGGATTGCGAATTCCCGCCTATGATGTTCGACCATGTCCCGCTGTGGACTATCAGCACCGACGCGATGTTGCCGTATTCGTCGGATGCCGTGTCCCTGGCGGGGTACACGTTCACCGGCCAGTCCCCGCCGAGGGCGTTGCTGCTGGCAGTCGTGCCCCCTCTCAGCGTGGGGTATCCGTTACGTTCCCCCTTGCTGGTGTTCTGGCCGAAGGTGTCCCCGAGCCCGAAGCCATAGTAGGACATGATGCCCGTGCCTATGATCAGGGGGTACCCGTTCCCGACTATCCCAAAGTTCGTCGTGCCATGCTTGCTGTCCGGGGTCGAAATCTTGAGGCCGATGTCGTCGATGATGAGCATCGCGCCGGCCTTGACGGTCGTGCTGCCGTTGCCTTCCAGCCTTCCAACCGAGCTGAAACCTTCGACAGGCTCGGTGCGGATGGTGACGGGCTTCCCGGTCGTGAGCGTCTTGCCGCTCAGATTGACTGCGTCGCCGGCCCTCACCAGGATGAAGTTGGTGTAGGCGGTGCCGCCGACGAAGCCATTGATGGCGGTTTGGATGTTTGATGCGCTGCTCTCGGACGTGACGGTCTGCACGTTGTCGACCGTGCTCCATGTGGCGTATACGTTCAGGATGCCTGACTCGGCATTCGACAGGTCGTACTTGGACAGCACCTCCCCGGGATAGTGCGTGCTGCCGCTGTCTTCCCACCCGTAATGCCATCCGATAAACACGGCCGTGCTCCCGACGCTGTAGTCCTTGATCTCCAGCCAGTTCCAGTCGACGTCCTCGCGCGTGGGAATGGTGGACGCCCACAGCTGGGGGTTGTACTCGGTGGACACGATGGAGCCGTAGTAGACCACGTCGACGTACGGGTCGCCGCTATTGCCGTCGCCTATGTCGTTCACGATGTCGTTGCAAGCAGAATTCACGCCGTCTGGAGCGTCCAGGTGATATCTGACTGTATGATGCTCGCCAGAGTACTCTTCCAAGCCCCTGAGTCCCCCTTCATCCTGGGCAATAATAGGGGTGGATGAGACCAGAAGAATCGCTATGACGAACATCGTGACGGCTGCTGTCACCTTGTCGCTTCTTCTCATTCTTGTTCTGCGCAAATGCATTCCTGTTGTAGACCCGTCTGCCATGTACCCACCGATAGTCTTTGAATCGCTTCTGGGCGGCTGTGCACCCATACGGCATAGTTTCTTCATGAATTATGGTTTCATACCTCAGAATTCCCGATAAAGCTTCCCGCCGGATCCCGAGAACGATTCTCCCTTGAGAACAGACGGAATGACCTCGATTTTCTCCCCGCCGCTATAGAAAGACAGGCCATGGAAGGCGTAATCGCCCACGGACTCCAGGCAACCGCCGAAGCGGACCTCGGACAGGCCGGAGCAGTTGGCGAAGGCCTTGGCGCCTATCGTCCTCACGTTCGACAGGTCGGCGGACGTCAGGGTGGCGCAACCGTAGAACGCCTTGCTCCCGACCGACCTCACGGCGAGGTCCCAGCCCTTGTAAGACACCGAGGACGGAACGGCCGTCACGTCGCCCGAACACCCGGTTATGGAAACGGCGCCCTCGGCGACAGAGGCCACTTCATAGTCTATCCCGCCGACTGTAAACTCCTCTCCGACATCGATGTCCCAGAACATGCGGAGGACGCCTCCGGACTTGTGGAACGAGCTCCCGCGGAGGTCCTCCGCCGAAGACACGGTGCGCCCGTCGTCGTCGCGGAACGTCTGGCCGTAGAACGCGTAGTCGCCCACGGACTCCAGGCAGCCGCCGAAGCGGACCTCGTACAGGCCGGAGCAGTTGGCGAAGGCCTTGAAGCCCACGGACACGGCGTTGGAAAGGTCGGCGGACGATATGGTGGAGCAGCCGTAGAACGCGCTGTCGCCCACGGAGGCCACGGCCAGGTCCCAGCCCTTGTAGACCACGGAGGACGGGAGGGACCTGACGGAGCCCTTGAACCCGGTGGCGGAGACGGTGCAGCCCGCAGCGGAGGAAACCTTGTACTGGACCCCGCCGGCAGTGAAAGAGTCCCCGTCGTGGATCTCCCAGTACATGCGCAGGACGCCGCCGGACCTGTGGAACGAATGGCCACGCAGCTCGCTGGCGGCGGACACGGGGTTCCCGCTCCCGTCGCAGAAAGACAGGCCGTAGAAGGCGTAGTCGGCCACCTTGTCCAAGCCGGGGCCGAAGACGACCTCCTCGATTCCGTAACACTTGGCGAACGCCTTCGTCCCTATCGACTTCACGTTGGACAAGTCGACGGACGTCAGGGTGGCGCATCCGTAGAACGCCTCCTTGGCGACGGATTCCACCGATAGGTCCCAGCCCTTGTAGTACACCGAAGACGGGAGGGAGGCCGCGGCGCCGTCGTACCCTATGACGGACACGGCGTCGGAGCCGGCGACAGCCACCTTGTAGACGACCCCGCCGGATGTGAACTGCTCCCCGCCCTGAAGCTTCCAGAACATGCGGAGGACGCCGCCGGCCATGTGGAACGAGTGGCCGCGGAGGTTTTCCGCCGTTGGCTCGACGGGGTTCCCGTCGCCGTCGTAGAGGGCCAGCCCGAGCAGGGCGTCGGCGCCTATGGACTCCAGGGACGGCCCGAAGACGATCTCCTCGATCCCGGCGCATCCGGAGAAGGCCCCGGAGCCCACGGTCCTGACGTTGGAGAGGTCGACGGATTCGAGCGAGGAGCAGCCGTAGAACGCCCTCGCGCCCACGGAGACGACCGAGAGGTCCCATCCCTTGTACGAGACCGTGGAGGGGACGGACGTCACCGAACCGCTGCGCCCGGTCATGGACGCGGTGCAGCCGGACGCGGAGACCACCTTGTACTGTATTCCTCCGGAGGCGAACTCCTCGCCGTCCTCCAGGCCGGAGAACATGCGGAGGACCTTTCCGGACCTGTGGAACGAGTTCCCGCGGAAATCCTCGGCGGATACCGGGTCGCCGTCCTCGTCGCAGAAGGACAGGCCGGCGAAGGCGTAATCCTTCACGGTCTCCAATCCCGGCCCGAAGACGATGTCGGCGATGCCGGAGCACTTGGCGAAGGCCTTCAAGCCTATCGACTTCACGTTGGAAAGGTCGACGTGCACCAGGGTGGTACACTCGTAGAACGCGTAGCTCTCCACGGACTCCACGACGAAGTCCCAGCCCCGATAGGACACGGAGGCGGGGAGGATGGCGACGGAGCCCTCGAAGCCTATGGCGGAGACCGAGGGGGAGCCTGCGGACGTCACCTTGTAAATGACGCCGCCTACGGTGAACTGCTCCCCACCGACGGTCGTCCAGTACATGCGTAGGACGTCGCCGGACTTGTGGAACGCGTGGCCGTGAACGGTTTCCACGGAGACGCCGATGGAGACGCCGTCGTAGTCGCCGAAGGATACCCCGTAGAAGGCGTAGTCGCCTATGGACTCAAGGCCGGGGCCGAAGGTTATCTCGGTCATCCCGGAGCAGTTGGCGAACGCCTTCAGCCCTATCGAGGCGACGTTGGAAAGGTCGACGCTGACTATCGTGACGCAGTTGTAGAACGCCTTCTGCGCCACGGAGGTCACGGCGAGGTCCCACCCCTTGAACGAGACGGAGGAGGGGACGGAGACGGCGGTGCCGTCGTTGCCGGTTATGGACACGGTGCATTCCGTCGCGGACGTCACCTTGTACACGATCCCTGCGCAGACGAACACGTCGCCGTCGTGGATCTCCGAGAACATGCGGAGGGACTTCGCGTCCCCGTGGAAGGAGTGCCCGCGGAAGGCGTCGGCGGCCGCGTACATGGGCGCGTCGTCCTCGCCAAAGAAACGCAGACCGGTGAACGCGTAGTCCTTCACCGTCTCCAATCCCGGCCCGAAGACGATGTCCGTTATCCCGGAGCAGCCTGCGAAGGCCTTCAGCCCTATCGAGGTGACGCTGGAAAGGTCGACGTGGACGAGCGTGGAACAATTGTAGAACGCCTTCTGCTCCACGGAGACGACCGAAAGGTCCCATCCCTTGTACGAAACGACGGACAGGACGGACGTCACCGAGCCGCTGTACCCGATTACGGAGACGGTGCGGCCGGAGACGGAGGCCACCTTGCAGACCAGCCCGAGGTACGTAAACTCCTCGCCGTCCAGGAGCTCCCCGGCCATCAGGAGGGACTTCCCGGACTTGAAGAACGTGTGACCGCGGAAGCCGTCGGCGGTCCCCACTGATGAGCCGTCAGAATCCTTGAAAGACAGGCCGTAGAAGGCGTAGCCGCCCACCGATTCCAGGTCGGGGCCGAATGTTATCTCGGTTATCCCGGAGCAGTTGGCGAAGGCCTTCATCCCGATTGAAACGGCGTGGGAAAGGTCGACGCTGGCTATCGCAGCGCAGCCGTAGAACGCCTTCTCCTCCACCGTGGTAACGCGGAACTCCATCTTCGCGAAGGCCACGCTGGAGGGCACGGCGGTGACGTCCCCCTCATGCCCGACAATGGAGACGGAATGCCCTACGAGTGAGGTCACCCTGTAGACGATGCCGCCGACGCAAAACTCGTCTCCCTCCAGCAGGCTGGACATGCGGAGGGACGTCCCCGACTTGGCGAACACGTGGCCGCGGAGGTTCTCCGCCGCGGGGTCCAAGGACTTGCCGTCGGCTCCGATGAACTTCACGCCGTGGAACGCGTTGGCGCCCACGGACTTCAGCGTGGACGGGAATGAGACGGTCTCTATGGACTTGCAGCCGCTGAAGGCGCTGGCGGGTATGCTCTCGACGCCCTCCTCGACGACCAGGGTCTTGAGGCCGTCGCACCTGTAGAATGCGTAGGCGCCCATGGAGCCGAGGGTGCCGGGTATGACGAGCGTCTCCAGGCCATAGCAGTACGGGAAGGCCTTGAAGCCGACGGAGGCGACGGTGGACAGGTCGACGGTGGACACGCCGTTGTTCTTGTAGAAGGCGTTGGTGCCGATGACCGCGCCGGCGCCGGAGAAGGCGATGGAAGTCATCTTCTTGCAGGCGCTGAACGCGCTGGCCTCCAGAACCACGCCGTCGCCGGGGATTTCCAGGGACTCTATGCCGCAGCCGTAGAAGGCGTAGCTCCCGAAGACCTTCACGGTGTCGGAGACGACGAGGGTCTTCAGCTTCGAGCAGTTGGCGAAGGCCTTGAAGCCGACCTCCTGCACCGCCCCGAGGTCGAGGTAGACGAGGGTGGCGCAGCCGTAGAACGCCTTGGACGCCACCGACACTACGGAGAACGAGAACCCCTTGTAGCCGACCTCGGAGGGGATCGTGACGCGGGAGGGCGATCCGGAGCATCCGGTGACCGAGACCTCGCCGGGCCTGATGGATCCGACCGTGTACTCCAGGCCGTTGTAGGCGAAGACGTCCCCCTTGCTGACGGTCGCGGCGCGGACGGTGACCGGGACGTCGGCGGTGACCGCCCCGATGTGTATCGTGACGTGGCTGACGCCGGCGGACAGGGGCCCGGAGGGCTCCACGGTGTAGAAGCTCACCTGGCGGACGGCCCCGTTCCCGTAGACGGCCTCCACGACCATCCCTGCGGGGTCGAAGGCCTCGCCGACGAAATAGTCGGTTACGTCGGGCAGGGAGACGATCCTTATGCTGACGATCCCGGACTCGCCTATCCTCTCGGCGACCTCCATCAGGCCGTCGGAGAAGTCCCCGCCTATGTCCAGGAGCTTCCCGCCGGTGGAGTCCGCGAGGTCCCTGTAGTCCGCGTAGCAGCCGGCGGAGGTGACCACGAAGACTGATATGCCGTCGGATTTGAGATAGGATATCTCGGACGCCATGTCGGGGACGCCGTACTGGTTGTCGGCCTTGTACCCGGCGTCTGTGACCACGACGAATATCCTTCCCGCTGAGTCCCTGAAGGACAGGTGCCTTGCGGCCTCCAGGCCGTCGATGACGGTCTCCGGCTCGTCCTCCCCGTATCCGAGGACGAGGCCTCCGATGGCGGACTTGTACGCGTCGACGTCCGCGTACCAGGGGTCGGCGCCGTTCATCACGACCCTGGTGGAGCCGAGGCCGTCGCAGGTGATGTCCTGGTACTCCACCAGCGCCCACCTGACGGACAGGCCGGTGGCGTAGAGGCTGTCGGCGAACTCCTTGACGCTGGACTTCACGCCGGAGATCTCGTCGCTCATGGACGCGGTGGTGTCTATGACGAAAACCACGTCGACGATGCCGGACATGGCGCTGGATATGGAGTAGGAAGCGTAGATCGTGGAGGAGACGCCGTCGGCGAGGCGGAACCCCGCGGGGACCGAGACCGTCCCGTGGAGCCTGTAGGATCCGGGCTCGGACACGAACGCGGAGGAGTCCCATGCGACCTCCAGACT
>JAFZXW010000181.1 GCA_017616575.1 Candidatus Methanomethylophilaceae archaeon | reverse complement strand
GACGGCGAACCTGACCCTCCTTCCGGAGTCGGTCATCCTCTGGACCATGTTGAGGTCGATGACCTCGTCCTTCAGGTCGGGGAGGAGTATGTCCACGATCTCGGGCTCGCGAAGGGGCAGTTTGGTGGCCAGAGCGTCGCTCATGGTGGTTATCTCACCGTTAAGGACCATCTGTCCGAGCCTGGTCTTGGGTACCCAGTCTGCCATTTCAATCAGCCTCCATCTTCTGTTTCACGCTCTTGACGTCGGCCTCGATGCCTTCGTCGATGTGCTTTCCGAGAAGCCTGTCCTCTTCGGGGAGGACGCCCTCTCCGAAGGGGACCTCCAGGCCGGCCTCGGTCATTCCCGCCACGGTGGCGAACAGCACGCCTCCGTGGTGGACCTTCTGCATGCCTATGTCGAGCACTGCGTACTCGATCCCGGCCTTCAAGGCCTTCTTCCCGGCGAGGAACCCTGCGAGGTACGCCGCGGGTATGGAGGAGCAGGAGTGCTCCCATCCGAACGCCTTGAGCTCCCTGGTGGACGCGGAGGCGACGATGCTGTCCCCCTCCATGCCGAACTCGGCGAACTGGATGGTGACGTTCTTGCCGGACCTCCTGACGACCGCCCTCGCCTCTTTGGCGGTGAGCAGCCTGCGGCGCTGGTAATAGTCGGTGCGGTTCTCCCTTCTCCTGCGGAAGGCGACTTTGTATCTAGGTCCTGTTGCCATCAGATCTCCTCCTTGAGGTGTCCGGCAGCGACCATGTGCTGCCTGAGGTGGGCGCGGGACTTGTACAGCCCTCCCTTGGCCCTCCTGTAGTACAGCCTGTACACGGAGGGGGTGATGGCTCCGCTGGCCCTGAGGGTCTTGAGCTCGTCGCGGATTGGCCTGATGGTGGCCATCCAGCGCTGCTTGTCGCGCACGCGTGCGTTCGCGGTACCCTTCCTGGATCCGGGGCCCTTCCTCTTACCGCTCGCCTTCTGGGCGGCGGCGTGCCTGGCCCTCGCCCTGGAGGTCCCGTTCTTCGGCTTCGCCTTGATGAGGCCGGACGCGGCCGCGGTGCGGATGTCGGCGCGGGTGATGCATTTCTCGACCTCGTCGAGCCTGTCCGGATTCATCCAGACCCTGTTCTGCCCGCACTTGAGGACGGCGGCGGCCATCCTTCTCTGGTTCTTCAGGTCTGCCATGGTCACACCATCCTGTTGAGGACCCTGATGCCGAGCTCGTCGGCCCTGTCCTCGATAGCGATCCTCTTCTTGGTCCCGACGGTCCCGCCGATGCGGGCGGCCTGGGTCTTAGGGTCGATGCCCTCGAGGCCCTCCACGTTGTAGACCATGACCTCCTCGAACCCGGACGGGTGGAGGTTCCTGACTGCCGCGGGTCCGCGGTATCCGATGTCGACCATCGGAGGGCGCCTCTTGAGCCTCCTCTTCATCTTGGAGTGGATTCCCTTGGGCTTTCTCCACTTCTCTCCGAGCTTGGAGTATCTGAACCACTCCTGCCTCTTGAAGGCGGGCCTCCTTCCGGAGATGACCGCCCTCTTGGCGAGCGCGTCAGCGGTCTCGGGGCTGAGCTCGGGCTTCGCCTTGACCACGTAGGGCTTCTCGCCTGCCTCGACGACCTCGGCGGGCTTGGCCTCGACGGCCTCGGCTCCCTCCAAGGCGGCCTTCCATCCGGCGACGGTCTTGGGGCCGACCCCGGACAGGGTCTTGACGATCTCCTTGACCTTCCCGTCGTCCTTGACTGCGGCGGAGAGGTCCGCGACGGTCTCGATGCCCATGGCGGACAGCTCTTTGACGTTGTCGGCGGTCATGCCGGGGAGGTCGGTGAGTGCTTTGACGGTCATTCTTTCACCTTGTGGGATTTCTGGACGATGTATATTCCGTCCTGGAACGTTCTCTTGTCGAATCCTAGCCTGGAGGTGGCCCTCTCGAGGTTGGCGGAGGTCTGTCCGCAGGCCTCGATGTCGTTGCCCTCCACGGTTATGTCGGTCCCGTTGATCTTGACGGTGCAGCCCTTCACGATGTTCGCGTAGCGGGGGGCCTTGCCTCCCATGTAGTTGTTGACCTCCACGCGGTCGCCCTTCACGGCGATCTTCATCGGGAAGTGGTTGTACACGACCTTGAGGTGGTAGGTGAAACCTGTGGTCACGCCCTTGATCATGTTCCTCACGTGCGCAACATAGGTACCGACCATTGCCTTGTCCTTGACACGGGGGTACTCACAGCTGACTGTGACCTCGGCCTCGTTCACGGCGATATCTATTCCAGGGTGCGCGAAGTTTCTGCTTAATTCACCCCTAGGTCCTTTGACCTTCATGATGCCTCCGTCGAACTCGACGGACACCCCACCGGGGATAGCGATGGTGCTTTCGATTTTCCCTGCTAATGTCATTCACATTCCTCAATATACGAAGGCGAGCAGCTTGCCGCCTATGCCGAGCTCTTTGGCGCGGTCCTGGGTGATCACTCCGGCGGTGGTGGTCAGGATGAGGAGGCCGAAGTCCTGTGCGGGGAGGAACCTCGCCTCGAACTTCTCGACCTCGGACACGGTGACCGAGTACCTGGGCTTGATCACGCCGCAGTCGTTTATGGCGCCGTCGAGCATGACGTGGAATTTACCTGCTTTACCGTCCTCTACGTATTCGAACTGGCTTATGTATCCGCGGTCCTGCATAACCTTCAGCACACGGCCGATGAGTTTGGAGGAGGGCTGGATGACGCATTCGCTCTTTCCGTTGAGGGCGGCGTTCTTAATGACGCACATGGCGTCGTTCAATGGATCGCACTGCATTTGACTCACCTCACGAATACTTCTTGAATCCGAGCTCTGGGGCCATGTCCCTGAAGCACTGGCGGCACAGGTGCATCCCGTACCTCCTTATGATTCCTCTTCTGCGTCCGCAGCGGGTGCAGCCGACCGATCTTCCGTACTGCTTCTTGGGCTTCACTGAATCACCTGAACCTCGAAAGTGTCTTTCATGTACTGTATGGCCTCTTCGCGGTCTACGCGGTGGTGCTTGGGGATCCTCCTCTTGAGGAGGGCCCTCTGGGTGATCCTGTTCCCGGACCTCCTGAGGACGACGTTGACGTCCATCCCGAAGATCCCGATCTCGGGGTCGTACTTCATGCCGTCGAAGTCCGTGTAGTCGGAGATTCCGAAGGACATGTTGCCCTCCTTGTCGAAGGAGTACTCGGGCACGCGCATCTCGCGGATGACGAGGGCCCTCTTGACGAAGTCCTCGGCGTCCTCTCCCCTAAGGGTGACCTTGCACCCGAGGGGCATGCCGACGCGTATCCCGAGGTCCCTGTTGACGGTCTTGGAGATCGTCTCGACGGGCTTGTGCCCGGTGACCATCTCGAGGACCTTCTCGGCCTTGACGAGCCTCTCTCCGGCCTCGCCGACTCCTATGTTCACGACGACCTTCTCGACGTGGAGCTGCCTCATCGCGTTCATTCGGAGGCCTCCGGGAGCTTGATCGCGGGAGCGGACGCCCCGATGACGATGCAGTTGTCGGTGACGGTCTCGGTGCCGTCGGAGAACACGACCACGTTGGGGCCGCTCCTGCGGACGACGTGGACCTCCTTGACGGTCTTGACGTTACCGCTGTGGGAACCTTCCTTGATGAGGACGGGGCACCCCTCGGCGAAGGGGAAGTGCTCGAGGACCTTCTGTCCCTCGAAGGCGATCTTCAGGGAGTCGCCGCACTTGTACTTGTTCTCGTCCAGGAGGACGTTCCTTCCGCCGCTGAGGTTGAGCTGGAACTTCCCGCCCTTCACGACGGTCTTGTTCTCGATCTTGCAGATCTTCCACTTGGCCTCGGCCTCGTCGATGGGGACGAGCACGAGCTTCCCTTTGTCGGTGAGGAGCATGCGGCACACGACGCCCAGCTTGGGGACGCAGACGACGTCCATGAAACCGACGGGCATCTTGGGGTTCTTGACCGCCTTCCCGTCCACGAACATCTCGCGGTTTCCTATGATCCTCTTGGCCTCCCTGGCGGTGTCGCAGGCGCCGATCATGTCCCTGAGGACGGTGACGGCGGCCATGGACTCCTCGAGGGAGTGGGCTCCGGGGGACTGCTTGGCGACCCAGACGTTGACCTTCCTCTTCAGGGGCCAGGTCCTGGGCGCCGCCAGCCTCTTCATGTGATCGCTCATTGTTTAGCCTCCTTGTTCTTAGAGAGGGACTCGACCCTCCACTGGTCCTCGGTGTTCAGCTTCACGATGACCAGGTTGGACGCGTGGATGGGGCGCTCGGTATCGGTGCCGTCGGCCTGCTTTATGGCGATGCCCTCGATAGCGACGCGTCCGGTCTTGGTGTAGACGGACACGACCTTGCCCTCGATGTTCCTGATGTCGCTGTTTCCGCGAACGACGACCACGGTGTCCCCTTTGCACACCCTGGCGGAGCGGACCCCGTATTTCTTGCGGAGCTCATCGCTGAGGTGGGCGGAGAGCATCTTCCTCTTGACGTGAGCCGGCGCGTTCGCCTGATTCTTCCTTTGAACCCTAGCTTTGCTGCTAACCATGCCTAGCACCTCAGATGATAGTGTTGGCGGTCGCGGATATGCGAGGCCATCTCTCCGCCGCCTCCCTGGCGACGGGCCCTTTGATGTCGGTTCCCTTGGTCTCACCGGTCTCGGTGGTGATGACCGCCGCGTTGTCCTCGAAGAAGACGATCGTCCCGTCGGGCCTCCTGGTGGGGCGCCTCTGGCGGACTATGACCGCGAAGACGATCTGCCTCCTCATCTGGGGGGTCCCCTTCTTGACCGAGGCGATCACCAGGTCTCCGATTCCCGCGCTGGGGACCCTCCTGGCGACCCCATGGTACCCGGGGACGGTTATGATCTCGATGACCTTGGCCCCGGTGTTGTCGATGACGTCCAGGCGGGACCCGTTCTGAAGGCCTCTGGTCTGGTTTCCGGCTATTCCCTTCATCCAGATCACTCCTTCTTCTCGATGACCACGAAAGACACGGTCTTGGACAGGGGGCGGCACTCCGCGATGGTGACCCTGTCGCCGGCCTTCAGTCCGAGGCAGGCGGGGGCGTGGGCGGAATACCTGCTGCTCCTTTTCTCGTATCTCTCGTACTTCTTCACAAACCTGAGGTAGTTGCGCTCTACTACGACCGTCTTGTTCATCTTGACGGTGGCGACTACCCCGTCGATCGTCTGTCCCCTGACCGACAGGCTGCCGTGGAACGGGCAGTTGGGGTCGTTGCACTCCATGGAGGGGGGAGCGACGTCGAATCCGATGTCTTTGATTTCTGCTGCCATTATATTCACCTAACCTTTTTGATTCTGTCCTCTGGCCGGTGCATTATCTCTGATCCGATGATGTCGATGGTTCTGCCTTCATATGCGAACCTGAACTCGTTGCCTGGCTTGGGTACCATTCTCTCAGTTCCGTCCGATTCGATGGTGAACGTACGCTTCGTTTCGTCGACCACCTTCCCGGATATGCCCGAGAATGGCGCAGACAGCACTTCCACGTCCAGTCCGATGAGTTCAGTCCTGACGAAGTTAGAGTCTTTCATCTTACCTCTGTACGGAATCCCATTTCCTCCAGGACGGACTTCACTTTCTTCTTGTGGTCCCCCTGGAGCTCGATGCGGCCGTCTTTGCAAGTTCCGCCTGCGGCGCACCTGTTTTTCAACTGCTTGGCGAGATCGCCGATGTCGATGTCGTTCTCGTCGATACCGTCGATCACGGTTACGGTCTTGCCGTACCTGCGGCTGTCAATCGAAATCCTCACGGTCTGCTGCTCGCGTGCGATCTCCTCGCACATGCACAGCTCCTTAGGCAATCCACATACCGGGCAGATATCAGCCATCAGATCTCTTCCTCCTCCTTCTGGACGGTCATTATGCGGGCGATGTTGAGCCTGAGGGCGCGGATGGCGCCAGGGCTGGAGGGGGCTCCTCCGGAAGCAGAGCCACCCCTCTCGTGCATCAGCTCGTCACGAAGCTCCTTGAGCTTCTGGTTGCGCTCCTCGGCGCTCATGTTCCTGATGTCCGCGGTCTTCAACGAGGCCATCGCTGCACCTCCTGGGGCTCTGCCTCCTCGGCGGGGGCCTCGGCGGGGGCGGCGAACAGGTCTGGAAGGACCGCGGCGGCCTCGGTCTTGTTCAGCACGGTGATGTCCGCGGGGAGCTTCGCGTCCTTGTCCATGATCTCGACGGTGACTCCGATGACTCCCATCTTGAGCTTGGCGACCGCGTAGCCGTGGTCGATGAAGTTCGCCTTGGGCTCTCCGCAGAACTTGATGTAGCCCTCCTTGAACTTCTCGGTCCTGTGCCTCTGGCCGGTCAGCTTGCCGGCCACGATGATGTGGCAGCCGCGGGCGCCCGCATCCATGATCCTGCGGACGGTGGAGTGCCCGGCCCTGCGGAAGTGCCATCCCCTCTCGAGGGAGAAGGCGAGCTTCTCTGCCATTATCTGCGCGTTGAGGCTGGGGTTCTTGACTTCCTGGACCTCGATCTGGGGGTTCTCGAAGCCGAAGCGCTCCTCTATGACGGTGGTCAGGTTCTTGATCGTCTGTCCGCGGCGCCCGATGACGAGCCCGGGCCTCTCGGTGGTGAGCAGGACGCGGGTGCCCATGGGGGTCCTCTGGACGTCGAGCCCTCCGAAACCGGCGCGGCTGACCTCCGTCATCAGGTACTCCTTGAGGAGGACCCTGCGGACGTTCTCGGCGACGAATTTCCTCTCTGATGCCATGTTCACTCTACCTCCTGGATTATGATCTCGAGGTTCACGGTCTCCTGGTTCCAAGGGGTGGCGCGCCCGTGGGCCCTGGGCATGTGCCCGGGGATGGTGCGCCCCCTGGAGACGGAGATCGTGGAGATCGCCATGTTCGACACGTCGAGCCCCTTGAACTCGGCGTTGGAGGCCGCGCTGTTGAGGACTCCGAGTATGTAGGTCGCCGCCTTCACGGGGTACCTTCCGGGTCCGACGCCGGCCTTGTGGGACACGCGCTTGTTGTACCTCTTGAGAGGGACGGGCCTCTTCTTGGCCATGACGTCCTCGAGGGCCTGGCGCGCGACGTCCACCTTCATTCCGCGGATCATGCCGACGACCTCGCGGGCGAACTTGGGGGAGATGGGCATCTCCTTCCCGAGCGCCTTGGCGGTCGTGTCCGGGTCTGCTGCTGCTGTGTATCCTGAAACCATGTCTTCACCTCACTTGAGCGGCATGAACTTCGAAGACCTGGTAGCACCGACTCCGGGTCCGGAGTGCTGCGGGGCTTTCCTGGTCACGGCGAACTCGCCGATGAAGCACCCTATCATCTCGGGTTTGATCTCTACTTCTTTGAATTCCTTTCCGTTGTAGATGCTGACAGTCTTGCCAACGAACTGAGGAATGATCGGCAGATCCCTGCGGTGGGTCCTGACGACGGATCCGGGCTCAGCCGCGGTGAGCTTGTCGAACAGCAGCTGCTGCTCGTAGTTCAGGCCGCGGAGGTAGGTTCTCCTGGACCCTGCGGGGAGGATTCCAAGGAGCTCGTCGAAAGGCAGAGCGAGAAGAGCCTCCATGTTCATCCCGCGATAGAGGAACTCTTTCTTCCTCCTCGCCTGGATTGCCGATGCCTTCTTCCTGGACTTCCTCCTCGAGGCTTTTGCCGATCCTGCAATAATCTTCTTTCCCATTGCAATCACTTCTTAACTTTCTTCTTAGGAGGCAGGAATCCTACCTTCTGTCCGGTCGATGCGGTTCTCTTCTGGCAGTTCGGCCCTCCGACGTGGGCGTGGCTTCCTCCGCCGTGGGGGTGGTCCACAGGGTTCATCGCGACTCCCTTGGTCTTGAACGGGGCGGTGGATCTGGACCTGAGGGTCAGAACGTTCTTCCCGGCCTTTGCCATGGGCTTGTCTCCCCTTCCTCCTCCTGCGACGACACCGATGACGGCGCGGCAGTTGGGGCTGAACTCCTTGATTATTCCCGAAGGCATCAGAACCATGACTTTGTCTCCCCTGGAGACGACGGTTCCGGATGAGCCTGCGGTCTTCGCGTATTTGCCTCCGTCCCCGG
>JAFZXW010000180.1 GCA_017616575.1 Candidatus Methanomethylophilaceae archaeon | reverse complement strand
CGATCCAGCTGACCAGCAGCAACAACAAGGTTCTCACCATCGACCAGGACGGCGTCATGACGCCCCTGAAGGCCGGCGAGGTCACGATTACAGCGCAGGCGACGGACGGGAGCGGCGTCAAGGCCGGGATTACCAAGATATCCAAGGTCGTCGGGGTGAAGAAGACCGATTCTGGGCTGGTGCCTTGCGAAGGCAGGCTTTCCTACAGGGGATACGACATCGGCGATCTGATTTCCCGCCACGACGGCTCCGTGCCCAGGTTCGAGGAGGCGGCCTACCTTCTTCTTTTCGGGAACCTTCCTTCCCCGCCGGAGACCGAGAGGTTCCGCGCGATGCTCATGAGCCACATGGAGCTTCCCGGGAGCTTCGTGAAGGACGTCATCTTCAGGGAGTACAGCCACGACATCATGAACACCATGGCCAGGGGGGTCCTCGGTCTGTCGGGGTACGACGACAGGGCGATGGACAATTCCTTGGACAACGTCGTCAGGCAGTGCATGTCCATAGTCAGCAGGCTTCCCATGCTGGCCGTGTACGGGTATCATTCGCACAACCACTACGACAACAACGGCCATCTCATAATTCTCCGCCCGAACCCCGACGCCGGGATGACGGAGAACATCCTCTCCATGCTGAGGCCCGACAAGGGCTTCACGAGCCTGGAGGCCGAGGTCCTGGACATTGCCCTCACTCTCCACATGGAGCACGGCGGCGGGAACAACTCCGCCTTCACGGCCAGGGTCGTCGCTTCTTCCGGATCCGACTCCTATTCCGTCATCGCCGCGGCTTTGCTGTCCTTGAAAGGGCCGAAGCACGGCGGGGCCAACATCAAGGTGATGGAGATGGTGGACGACATCAAGGCCCACGTCCCCGACACCGACGACAAGGACGCCTTGGCAACGTATCTCGGGAAGATAGTCGACAAGCAGGCTTTCGACGGCCAAGGCCTGGTGTACGGGATGGGCCACGCGGTCTACACGCTTTCGGACCCCAGGGCGGTCATCCTCAGGTCTTACGCCAGGAAGCTGTCCGAGGAGAAGGGGAGGGAGAAGGACATGAGGCTGTTCGAGGCGATCGAAGAGCTCTCGCCGGACATCATCCGCTCCCGCAGGCCGAACGCCACCAGCGTGTGCGCCAATGTGGATCTGTACAGCGGGTTCCTCTACGATATGCTCGGGATACCCAGGGAGCTCTTCACCCCGATGTTCGCCATCGCCCGCGCCGTAGGCTGGAGCGCCCACAGGATCGAGGAGCTGATCACGTCCGGGAAGATCATCCGTCCGAAGTACGTCAGCATCGCCGAGGACAGGGAGTTCGTCCCGTTGGACGAGAGGGACGGCTCCGACCCTGCGGATGACGGCGGGAACGAGGTCGCCGGGGAGCCGGGCAATTGGAGCCGAGGATTCCTCGCTCCTCGAAGCCCATTATGCCGCGGTAAATCTCGTGGACCTTGTCGGAGAGGTCTTTGCAGGTGACCTTGCCGGCCGATTCCACGATGGCGCCGACCGATGCCCCTCCGCATCCGACCCCTTCCTTGATGAACCCCCATTCGTAGGCCTGGAGGCCTTCGTAGGGGCTGTCAGAGTAGTCCACGTTGACGTAGACTATAGGGATCCTGTCGGAAATGCGGTCCATTATCCTCTTCATGCTGGAGTTGGGGTCGTTCATGAGCCATCTGGTGGTGCCTTGGAAGAAGTTGCCGACGACCTCCGGGTGAAGCTTGGCAACCCCGGCCATCACGGCTGCCATCTGTGTTCCGCCTCCGACTATGACCGGGACGCTCTTCGCAGCCCCGGCGACGATGCCGATGTTGCAGGGCATCATGGGGTCGCCGACGCACTATATGGCCTTCAGAGGGTCTTCCGCCAGGTCTCCCGGCTCGATCCCGGCGGCTTTCAAAGCTTCCGCCACCAGGCGGCTCTTGAGCTCCTTGGGGTTCTTCGGGGAGCTGCTGCTGACCAGGTTCTCCTTGAGAACGCCCATGGCCATCATCACCGCCAGCGCGGTTGTGGTGCCTCCGGCGCAGCTCTCGCTTACGATGACGAAGTCGTACGCCCTTGCCAGCATCTCCCCAAGCATCAGCCCCTTCTCGTAGCTCTCCTTGACATTTTTGACCGAGTTGCCGCAGGTTATCTTCTCCCCGCACTCCCCGCCCATGTCGAAGTACGGGACGTAAGGGTCTATCTTGCAGCCGCCGTTGACTATGTAATACGGCATGGCGGAGAGGCTGAGCGCCGCCTTGGTGAGAGTCGCAGGAGTGGGGATCCCTCCTGGGTTGATCGGTATGCCTTTCATGCAGGTGGTCTTCCCGCTGATCAGGATCTCAGCGTCCGCCGCCGGGGTGAACATGGTGAGCTCCGGGGTGTCGCCGGCGTCGGAGACCCCGGGGATGGTGGATGTGAGCGTGTTGGCCACGGTGCATGTGAAAACGCCTCTCTTCCCCCAAATCCTGCCGAGTATCTCTTCTGCGAGCTTCTTGTCTCCGTACACGCCGAGCGAGGGCGGAATCTCTATGCCGGTCATATGAATCACCTGTGCTCCATCAGCGTCTCCACCACGCGGTCGAGCGGGACGAACGCGCCTTCGGGGAGGCCGGTGTCGATGCTCGTCCATAGCGGGACATCCGTCAAAATATGTTCGCCTGTGACGCAGGAGGTGCCGTGGTCGACGAAGTAGACTATGTTCTCCACGTCCGGGAAGTACTCCTCCATCATCCTGTCGGTGTGCTCCAGGACCTCCTTCTTCATGAACGGGTCCTTCTTGTGGCTGTACTCGTCGACCTCGTCCACATGGAGGAACACGTCCCCGTGGTCGAGGGCCTTCCTGGCGGCGGGGAACCTGTCGTCCAGATCGTTTATCAGCTTTATGTCGCAGCCCATGGTGGCGCAGATGCCGAGGGACGTGGGGCTGTTCGATATGGCGGTCATCCTGCCGAGGCCTTTCACCGGGCCGTAGAGGCTTCCGAGCCTCCCGCATCCCCAAGGGTAGTCCGTGGTGCCTTCCAGATCGTCCGCCACGGACATCACCAGCCTGCCGAGGTCTCCCGGGACCTCCACCATCGGCGCGTCGACGGGAGGGGCGGGAAGGTCGGGTATCTCGTCGCAGTCCATCGTCAGGACGGCACGGCCCCCGATGAAGAACTCGATCTCCGGATCGTAGGAGGCCACGATGTCCATGTGGGACCTCACCGTGGGGATGAGCCTGTCCCTGTTCTTGGCGGACCCGTAGGACCAGCGTATCATCCCGTCGGAGATCACCGCCGGGCTAAGCCTGTAGGCGGTCCTGCCTGGATCGTCCATGGACATCCCGAGCCCCATCGCTTCCAGCGCCGCCCTGGAGGAGTCAGGGGGATGGCCGGTGAAGAACTCGTTGAGGAACAGGTGCGTGTATCCGCGGCCGGAGGTATTCAGACGATGGCTCGCCTTCCTCTTCAAGAACGGCATGTCGGCGGCCTCGTAGGGCTTCAAGCCGCCCAAGAGCGGGCTGGGATGGTCTTCCAAGCCGTCTAGAAGCACGAAAAGCGTGTTGGTCATTGCAATCTCCTCAAGGCTACCGCGGCCTGTCCGACCGATATGCCCCCGTCCCCGTTCGGGACGTTCTTATGGCGGGCGGGAACATGGCCATACGATTTAACCATATCCACGAACATGGAATCGATGACGGAGTTGTAGGAGACGCCGCCCGTCAAGCCTATCGGGGAGCCGTCGGACGCGTCGCAGGCGGCCTCCACCAGGCAGCCCATGACGTTCGACACGACGGAGTATGCCACGTCGGCTTTGTCCTCTCTCTCTTTGATCCCGGAGAAGAGGTGAGCCGTTTTGACGACGCCTCCGACGGCCTCGGTCTCGAATCCCTCAATGAGCCTCCCGCGCCTGAGGAGCGGCTCCAGCCTCATCGCTGGCTCGCCGTCGTAGGTGCGTTTGGAGCAGACTCCCAGATAGAAAGCCAGGGCGTCCAGGAGCCTTCCCATGGACGTGGTGGTCACGCTTCTCCCCATGAGCTTCGATAGGACTGAGGCGTCCTTGTCGGGGAAGTCGTGGTTCTCCTCCCCGTTCATGGCGTCGATGGCGAATCCGAGGCGTCTCAGGTCGTAAAGGGCGCGTTCTGACCCTAACAGGGGAATAGGTTCCAGATGAGCCACCCTTTTG
>JAFZXW010000179.1 GCA_017616575.1 Candidatus Methanomethylophilaceae archaeon | reverse complement strand
TGGATCCCGCCGCCGGAGAACGTCATCTGGGCGCTGAGTATCTCGGAGAACCTGGAGTCCAGCCCCTCCTTCACGGTCGTCTCGGACACTATCGTGCCTCCCTCAATCTCTTTGATCCCGGTGGAGACGTACCCTTTGACGGCCGAGGCCGACCTAATAGACGTGTCCAAGCCTATGACATGCCAGGCCGAGTTCGCGTCCAGGACGGTGAACGAAGCCATGTCCGTCTTGATCTGAAGGTCCGTGGCCACAGTCGCGTACAGGGACCCGGTGTCGGTGACGCGTTCCTCCAGGTAGTCCAGGTCGATTCCCATGTCAGTCAGGATCTTCCCCAGCCCGGAGTACTTGTCCAGCCCGGTGAGCGGGACCTCCATGTCTGCTTTTATGTATCCGTCGAACCGCAGAGCAGAGTCCACGTACAGGGTCTGCTTCCCGCTCCCGGCCACGGCGGTCATGGCAAGCTCTATGTCACCAGAGCCCTCCATGTCCAGGCTGCGGACCTTTATCCCTAGTCCGCCCAGCACGATCTTCACGTATTCGATCAGCATCAGGCGGTCCACGGGCGCGTCCTCGTAGCCTGGCTTCTCCCTGACTTTCGCCATCAGGTCGTCCAGGTCGTCGAACTCCAGGGACAGCCCCCAGGAGTCCCCGTCGTTCAGCGTGGCGGCTTCGGCCTCCGAGGCGGCCACCACCACGCAGGAGAGCGTCATGATCAGGGCCGCCGCGACGGCTGCGATCTTCATTCCGTCCATTCGGTCTCACTTCCTTATGAGCCCGCGAACGCTTTATCGTTATAATAGGTGTCAGTACGCGCGTTCGAAGCGACATTTATCTATCGGCCCTGCGTTGAAGGTCGGAACATGGCAGACATAATGATTCGCAAGAGGAAGAGGATGAGGTCCAAGGAGGTCAAGGCGCTGTCCAAGGAGCTGGAGGAAGTCATGGGCGTCCCGGTGTTCTCCGAGGACGACGCCGTGGACATGGCCGAGAGCTCGGACTTTGGACTCGTGTTCGTCGGCGGGGACATACTGGGCCTGGTCAGGGAGGGGAA
Organism: Candidatus Methanomethylophilaceae archaeon; assembly: GCA_017616575.1. Classification (GTDB taxonomy): domain Archaea; phylum Thermoplasmatota; class Thermoplasmata; order Methanomassiliicoccales; family Methanomethylophilaceae; genus Methanoprimaticola. Next base: position 12,257 of record JAFZXW010000179.1, on the reverse strand, counting down.
GCCGTTCCTGACGATCAGAGGGATAATGAAGTATTCCCCCACGTCGAGGTACGTCACCGTCGACATGGGCGCCGTCCCGTTCGTGACCAACGGGGCCGACGTCATGGGCCCCGGGATACTGGAGGCCGACCCCGATATATCGGAGGGCGACCTGGTCTGGATAAGGGACGTGAGGAACAAGATGCCTCTTGCCGTGGGCGTATCCCTCCGCTCGGCCAAGGGCCTATGCTCCAAAGAGCCCGGCAAGGCCATCAAGACCATACATTACGTGGGCGACAAGCTCTGGAAGACGGGGGAGCGAGGGCGCTCGCCCTTTTATCACTCCGATGGGCGTGAGCTTCGCCACCTTCGCGGTGAGCCCCGCCCTGCAGACGACTTCCACGACCTCGTCCACGTCCTTGTAGGCGTCGGGGGCCTCCTCCAGGACGCCCTCGTCGGACCCGTCGCGGAGGTAGATCCCGTTTTCGGACATCCTCCTCCTGACGTCCTCCACGGCAAGGCTTCTCACGGCCTCCTTCCTGGACATCTTCCTTCCGGCGCCGTGGCACGAGGACCCGAAGGTCTGCTCCATGGATCCTTTCCTTCCGGCCAGCACGTAGGTCCCGACGCTCATGTCGCCCGGGATTATGACCGGCTGCCCCACGTCCCTGTAGCGCAGGGGTATCTCGCTCCTGCCGGGTGCGAACGCGCGGGTGGCCCCTTTCCGATGGACGAGGACGTCCTCGTGATGGCGGTCGATGTCGTGCCTCTCCTTCTTGGCGATGTTGTGGGCGACGTCGTAGACCACCTTCATGCCCATGGATTCCGCCGAGTCTCCCAGGACCTTCTCGAAAGACTCCCTGGCCCAGTGCGTGATCATCTGCCTGTTGGCCCATGCGTAGTTGGCCCCGCAGCACATCGCCTTGTAGTAGTCGTCCCCGAGCTTCGAATCCAGCGGGGCGCATGCCAGCTGCCGGTCCGGGAGGCTCACGGAGTTCCTTTTGATGTAGCGCTCCATCTCCTGGAGGTAGTCGGTGGCTATCTGGTGGCCGCATCCCCTGGACCCGCAATGCACGGTCACGGTGAGCGTCCCCTCCTTGAGCCCGTACGCCTTCGCGACGTCGTCGTCGAAGACGTTCTCCACGACGTCCAGCTCCAGGAAGTGGTTGCCCGATCCGAGGGACCCCAGCTGCGGGAGCCCCCTCTTGAGGGCCTTCTCCCCGACCAGGGATGCGTCGGCGTCCGTCATGCGGCCGTGCTCTTCCGTGGCGTCCAGGTCGTCCTCCCATCCGTATCCGTTCTCCACCGCCCATTCCGACCCTCTCTCGAGGATCTCGTTCAGCTCCTTGAGCCCCACGTGGGTCAGCCCTTTGGACCCCAGGCCGGACGGGACGTTCCTGTAGAGCTCGTCCACCAGGGCGTCCTTCTTGTCCCCGATGTCGTCGAGGGTCAGGTCCGTCTTGATGAGGCGCACCCCGCAGTTGATGTCGAACCCTATTCCCCCTGGGGAAATGCATCCGGAGTTCCCGTCGACGGCGGCGACGCCCCCTATCGGGAAGCCATAGCCCCAGTGGATGTCAGGCATGGCCATGCTGCTCCCCACGATGCCAGGCAGGCATGCCACGTTGGCCGCCTGTTGGGGCGCGTTGTCGGAGCACACCTGTTTGATCATGTCCTCGCTGGCGTAGATGATGGCGTTGGTCCTCATGCCGGCGGAGCCGTCCATGGGAATCTCCCACCTGTTCTCGTCTATCTTGCAGAGTCTTCCTTCCCATGTCATGGCGTCTCCTCCTGCAGGGCGATGAGTAAATTGTCGGGTACTCAGAAGGGCCGGGACCGAGATTTGAACCCGAGTCAGGGGATCCACAGTCCCCTAGTCTAACCAAGCTAGCCTATCCCGGCCATGCTGTGACCCGGCTAGCAAGTCATCTTACATAAAAGTTTTGACTTTTCCTCTCTAAGGGCGGGATTAACGGGTCAACAACCGATTTCGTCCATAGCGGAGGATGCCCAGCATCGTAGACAGTAGGACATTGGATTGTAAAGCCAAAGCAGTTTTAATGCATGATATATCCATTATAATGTCTAACCCTTTGGTTTCTGACCATTACTTATTTACCATCCGAGCCGATTGCCCTACCGATGAAATCTGACGCTGGGTACGTCGAGACGGGTGACGCCTCTGAATCTGCAGATGAGCCGTTTAAGCAGTCTGCGCAGAGGAAGCCTCAGGCTCAGCGTCCCCAGTACAGGTGTAAAGTCTGTTCTTACACCTGGATGGCGAGGAGGAGCAGGAAGTCCTCGGACGACGCAGAGACTTACGCCAAGCCCCGCATATGCCCCGGATGCCATTCCATCCTGTGGGATCGTGAGGACGTCGTGAAGAGGACCTGCAAGAGGTGCGGATACACCTGGTTCTCGTCCATGAACCCGAACAGATGCCCCCAGTGCAGGACTCACAGGTGGAACGAGAGCCGTAACCCGTGCAAATGCAACTTCTGCGGATACACCTGGGAGAGGAAGGTGGACAAGATCCCTAAGACTTGCCCCAACTGCAAGCGCTTCGTCTGGAACGAGCCCACGGAGGAGCACGAGTGCACCAAGTGCGGCACCAAGTTCGCCGTGAGGGTGAACGTGCTCGGGAGATGTCCGGAATGCGGCGCCGTGTGCTACCATTGCGTCTGCAGGGAGTGCGGCCACAAGTGGGTGGACGTCTCCGGCAAGCATCCCAGGGCCTGCCCTGAGTGCGGCCTGCCGTTCAAAGACCCCAAGCGCAGCGAGATGCGCAAGGGCGCCTCCAGGAAGAGGATCGACGCCCGCGAGGGGGACGAGAAGGCCATAGAGCTGCTCAAGGAGGGCAAGGACCCCATGAGCGTCGCTCTCGAGACCGGCCTCTCCTTCGAGCGCGTCAAGTCCTTGAAGTCCCGTCTGGACGATGGTCTCCTCTGAGGCTCCTCGCCGACTTTTCCGACGTTACGGTTATATCCGTCCCGCGCATGATGGCGGGCATGGCCAAAAGGGATTTGATCTCCGTCGTGGACATGAAGGACAAGTGGGCCGAGATGGTGGACCTCGCCATCAAGCTCAAGGCGGAGCGCGGGCATCACGGCGACCCGCTCAAGGGGAAGACGCTGGCGATGATATTCGAGAAGCCCAGCACGAGGACCAGGATATCCTTCGACGTGGCGATCACCGAGCTCGGGGGCCACGCGCTGTACATCGACGAGTCCAAGATGCAGATGGGCGTCCACAGCGAGACCGTGGAGGACACCGCGAGGGTCATGAGCCGCTTCGTCCACGGGATCATGTACAGGGCTTACGACTACAAGATGATGGACAAGTTCGGCGAGTACGCCACCTGCCCGGTCATCAGCGGCCTGGACAACCTGGAGCATCCCTGCCAGGCGCTGGCCGACATGGTCACGATCAAGGAGAAGCTCGGAGGGTTCCGCGGCAAGAAGCTTGTATACCTGGGAGACGGGAACAACGTCTGCAACTCCCTCCTGTACGCCGCGGCCATCATGGGGATAGACATGGTCGCGTGCTGTCCCGCTGTAAGGATGCCGAACGCCGAGATCATGTGGAACGCCACGAAGATCGCGGAGGAGAACGGGTCCAAGATCATCGCGTCCCACGAGCCCGAGAAGGCCTGCGTGGACGCCGACGTACTGTACACGGACACGTGGATCTCCATGGGGGACACCACCCCCGAGGCGGAGGCCATCAAGCTGTTCCAGGCGTATCAGATAAACGACAGGCTGCTTTCGATCGCGAAGCCCGGGTGCATAGTCATGCACTGCCTTCCCGCCCACAGGGGCCAGGAGGTCACCGGCGAGGTCATGGACGGCCCGCACAGCGTCGTCTTCGACCAGGCCGAGAACAGGCTTCACGCCCAGAAGGCCGTGCTCTACACCCTTCTCAAAGATTGAACTTATTCTTTAGGGGAGGGGCCCCGCCCCTTCTCGCCATCTATATCCGGCGTATTCTGTCACCAGGCGGCCGTAGAGCCTGTCGGCGATGACCTCGAGATTGACGGTGTCCGCACGGTTGTATTCCACCAGGATGTCCAGGGCGTCCCTGTCGCCGTGCCTCTCCCACTGGCGCCAGAGGCGGACCGCCATGGCGCCGTCCACGTCTATGATGTCTTCCGGCCTGGATATCCCCATCTCGGTCTCCAAAGGCTTCAGGCCTCCCTTGTGCCCGAGCTTGCGCGACGCGAAGCGGAGATCGAAGTGCGGGATGTCGAAGTCGACCCCGGGGAAGCTGTTCCTGAGCACGGGGACGTCGAAGCAGCTGCCGTTGAACGTCACGAGGATGTCCGCCCCGTCGAGGGCGTCGGAGAGGGCTCCCGCGTCCAGTCCCTCGCCTTCAATGAAGGTGTCGGTGGATCCTTTCCTGTGCACGGTGACAACCGTCACGAGGGAGTTCCTTCCCAGCCCGTCCGTCTCGATGTCCAGGAAGGCTGCCTTGTCGCGGAACCTTTCGTACATCCTCCAGTGCTCTCCTTTAGGGACCATTGGCCCCAGCAGGCGGGCCTCTCCGTCGTCCAAGAGCTCCGAGGCCTGCAGGAGCAGCGCGTCGCACCTGCCTTTGGAGCCTTCCTTGATGCCGGGGACGGACTTGCAGGAGAGGAAGTCCTCCCAGCCCAGGATCCCGGACTCCCACAGGGACGACTCCTTCTTCCTTCCGACGGAGGGCAGCATCTGGAAGGTGTGCTCTATCATGTCTCGGCGTATCCACGGAGCGATGAAAAACATGACGCCGGACGCATCAACTTAATCTAAGCGGAAAGGAATGCGGTGTCATGGATTCCCAGGGCAAGCTAGCCATAGTGGCCGTGGTCCTGGTCTTGATGGCCGGCGCTGTGGTCTTCGGGTTCATGAGCATCGCCTTCAGCGACGACAAGTATACAGGCCCGCACGATTACGAGGTCGTGTCCGGGACGTATGAAGGCTCCCAGGTCTCCGGCTCGGGCCATTCCAAGTACATCAACGAGTCTCAGAGGGAGTACGTCTACCATTTCGAGACCGACGTCGTCTATCAGGAAGGGCAGACGCGCGAATTCAAGTTCGACGTCATATGCGAGTCCGACCACGTCCCGGTGGGAAGCATCTATTCCGAGGGCGGCTCGGAAGCCATCGACGGGGCAGAGTGCGTCTGGTGGGGGTATTCCGTCGGGACTGAGAAGTTCGATTTCGCCATCGACGGCGAGATGGTGGTCCACAGGTACATTATTTCAGACGTCTCCGGCGCCTGGTCGTTCACCTCGGACCTCAAAAGCCGACGTCTTCCGAATAACCGATATCCGGGTCCCATGAGGTCTTTGGAGATACTTCCCGGCGTCCGCGTGACGTCGGACCGCTGCCTTATCCTGGAGGAAGGCCCCACGGCGGTGCTGGGGGACCTTCATCTGGGGTACGAGCGCGCCTTGGAGAACGAGGGCGTCTACCTCCCCCGCATCAACACGGATTCGATAAGGGACGCCTTGAACGACCTCCTTTGCAGATACGAGCCGTCCCGCGTGGTACTTCTCGGCGACATCAAACACGACTTCAGACGCTCTGGAAGGGAGGAGAGGGGGGAGATAAGGAAGGTCCTCTCCGTTCTGACGGAGGCGGCGGAGGTCGTCCCTGTCAAAGGGAACCATGACAACTATCTCCAGAACGTCATTTCCGACATGGGCCTTCTGGCTGCGGACTACGTAGACATCATGGGGTTCAGGCTGGAGCACGGCCATGAGGATTCCGGGGCCAGGCCGGTGATAATCGGCCACGAGCATCCGTCCGTCAGGATACCAGGGTCGGTCGGAGGGAGCCTGAAGGTCCACTGCTTCGTCCATGCGAAGGCCGACGGCGTGATCGTGATTCCCCCGTTCAGCCCGTTCGCGTCCGGTAACGACCTCGTCCCCGAGGGGGGCGTCATGGCTCCGGCGCTCAAGTCCGCCGACTACGTCAACGCGGACCTCTACGGCGTCACGGAGATGGGCGTGATGAGGCTGGGGACGCTGGGGAGCCTCTCGGGAATCAGCCTGTGACCGGTTTCGGTATGGATATATAATCCATATATGCCGGGGTCCGCCTCCCGCCGCCCCCTCTATTAATAGGGTGGTCTGGCGAAGCCTTCTCCAAACCTGGATTTTATGTCTGTCCGTGTGTTCATCCCTTAAATAATATGACACCGATGTACGGCCAAGGAGAAGGAAACATGTCTATGACTCCTAGAGAAAGAGTACTTGCAGCAATGAAAAAGGAATCTCTCGACAGGCCTCCCGCGGCGATCTTCACCCAGTCCGCGACCCTCGCCCAGATGGACGCCTGCGGAGCCGCCTGGCCCGAGGCTCACAAGAGCGCTGAGCTCATGGCCAAGCTCGGAGCGGCCCAGGCCGACTACGACGGATTCGAGTGCGTCAGGGCTCCTTTCTGCCTCACCGCCGAGACCGAGAGGCTCGGTGCCACCGTCGCCGTCGACAAGAGGGACGCCAACCCTATGGTCAAGAAGCATCCCTTCCATTTCGACCCCATGACCGGCGAGTACGACGACCCCGCTTCCGTCCTCATGTCCCCTGAGGAGTTCCTCCAGGGCGGCAGGCCCGCCGAGGCCATCAAAGCCATGGGCCTCCTCAAGAAGTCCCACGGCGAGAAATACGCCATCGTCGCCGGGAACACCGGACCCTTCACCCTCACCGGAAACCTCGTCTCCGCCGAGAGCGTCGTCTTCGGAATGATGATGGACCCCGACCAGGTCGCCAAGTGGGTCGCCGCCATCAACCCCATCGTCAAGGCGTACACCAACGCCCTTCTCGACGCTGGAGCCGATGTCGTCCAGTGCTCCGAGCCTTCCGCGTCCGTCGATATGCTCGCTCCCGACATGTTCGAGACCGCCTCCGGACAGTACGTCCGCGAATCCCTCGCTCCTGGGGCGGACAGGTACACCGTCCTCCACATCTGCGGTGACACCACCCAGATCCTCGAGCCCATGGTCGCCGCGAACACCACCGGAATCTCCATCGAGGAGAAGGTCGACTCCTTCAAGGCCGTCGAGATGGTCGGCAAGAAGACCGTCCTCGTCGGAAACGTCGGATCCGTCAGGCCCCTCTTCCAGGGAACCCCCGAGGAAGTCGTCCCCGCCGTCAAGCACTCCATGGAGGCCGGCTTCGACGTCATATCCTCCGGATGCGGTATCGCCGTCGCCACTCCCGACGCGAACATGAAGATCTTCGCCAAGACCGTCAAGGGCGAGTGATTCTTTCAAGGGCCCTTCGGGGCCCACCTTACTTTTCTTGTTCTTTTTGCTTTCATCTTAACGCCCCTGAACCATCGCCCCCGTCAGGGATACCCTTAACCGTCGGCCTGTGATTGCTCCCATCATGTCAGAGGTTCTCGAGCGCAACGAGAGATACGCGGCAGTGCTGAAGGACGTCCTCAGGCCCAGGGGAGAGCCGGTGGCGGTGAAGATCGTCAGGCAGGGGGAGGAGTTCCCGAAAGGCTACCAGTCCCCTCCGGCCCAGATCAGCCATTGCCAGGCTTTGTTCGGCGCCAAGGACGGCAAGTCGTTCATGATGACCGTCGAGGACGAGGGATGCAAGGTCGGGGCCGCCGCCTTGGGGATGAACGAGACCCCGGACAAGATCCTGTCGGGGGAGTTCCATTTCGGCGTCGGGATGCACGAGACCCCCGAGGCCGCTGCCGAGATGATAGCGAAGCGCGTGGAGATGCCGAAGTCCATAGGGGAGGTCGTCTGCCCCCTGAAGGATGCGGACTTCGTGCCGGACGTCGTGGTGATTATAGACATCCCCGAGAGGATATACTGGGTCGTGCCCCTTTCCACAGCGGAAGGCGGAGGGCGCGCCTCTTTCAGCACAGCGCCGTTCCAGTGCGCCTGCGAGGATGTCACCGCGGTCCCCGTCTCCACCGGGAAGCCGAACATCTCCCTCGGATGCTTCGGATGCAGGAAGAAGACCGGGATGGCCGCGGACGAGATGGCCTGCGGGATCCCGTACGCGATGGTGCCCGGATTCGTCGAGCGTCTGACCCGGTATTCCTCCGGAGTGATGGCCAAGGCGAAGCGGGACTGATCTTTGCTAATTCAAACCTCTTAATTATTACTAATTATGCACTGGTCGCCAGGCGTTATGCTGGAGCAGTAATCCATAGAAAGTATTATATATTAGTGAACGTTGGAAAATGCCATTTTTGACTGTTTATAGGACTCGTTCCGGCTTGTTTTTGACGAAAAAAAGGCGATTTAACGCCGTTTCTGCTATGGTTTTATATTCGGGGAGTAGATTACCCACTCGCAAGGGGTATGCGGGTTTTCGAAAGGATTCTCGTGAATTTATTGAACAAGGAGGTATGAAATGCCAAAATACGAGGACGTAATCGACTTGTATGACGACAACGGAAAACGCATTGCGAAAGACATTCCGCTTGAAGCCATCAGTCCGTTGCGCAACAACGCGATCAAAGAGATCGTCTCCCTCACCAAGAGGACCATCGCGGTCAGCTTGTCTGGAATCGAGAAGGCTCTTAAGACCGGTTCCATGACCGGCGGAGGAGTCATCATCCAGGGAAAGGAGCTGGATCTCCCCATTGTGGACTCCGCCCAGAAGATCGCTGACGCAATCAAAGAGAAAGTCCAGGTATACGACGGAGACGGCACTGTCGTCAAGGTGAAGGGAAAGAACATCGTCGTCGTTGTGCCTGAGGAGAGGATGAACGCAGGTGTCGAGTACACCACCGGATTCACTGTCACCGCCGCGGCCACCACCGAGGCCATCATCGACCTTTTCGACGTCCCCATGTACAAAGCCAACATGGTCAAGGCCGCCGTTTGGGGAAGGTACCCCCAGACCATCACCTTCCAGGGCGCCAACGTCAAATCCATTCTCGAGGTCCCCCAGAACAACGAGGGTGCCGGTTTCGCTCTCAGGAACATCATGGCCAACCACGTCGTCTCCCTGGTCAACAGGAACGCGATGCAGGGTGTCGCCCTTTCCGCCATCTACGAGCAGTGCGGATCCTTCGAGATGGGAGACGCCATCGGAAACTTCGAGAGGGGCGCGCTCCTTGCCCTCGCCTACGAGGGACTCAATGCCAACAACCTCGTCTACTCTCTCGTCAAGAAGAATGGAAAGACCGGTACCGTCGGAAGCGTCATCGAGAGCCTGATGGACAGGGCCATCGCCGACGGAGTCATCCGCGTCAAGAAGACCCTCCCCTCCGGATACAAGGTCTACACCACCGACGACCTCCCCCTCTGGAACGCTTACGCCTCCGCCGGAATGGTCGCCGCCATCATGGTCAACGTCGGAGCCGCCAGGGCCGCCCAGGGAGTTCCCGGAACCATCCTGTACTACAACGACCTGCTCGAGCACGAGTCCGGTCTCCCCGGTGCCGATTATGGAAGGTCCGAGGGTGTCGGAGTCGGAATGTCGTTCTTCTCCCACTCCATCTACGGAGGAGGAGGACCCGGTCTGTTCCACGGTAACCACGTCGTCACCAGGCACGCCAAGGGTGTTCTGATCCCCGCCGTCACCGCAGGAAACTGCCTGGACGGAGGAACCCAGACTTTTTCCGCAGAGGCCACTTCCGGACTGTACAAAGAGGTTTTCGGAGACATGGAAGCCTTCAGCAAGCCCATGCAGATCGTCGCCGCCGAGGCTAAGAAGGTGAAAAAGAAACTGTGAGGCCCTGTAATGGCAGCACCTACCGAACAGAAGGTCGAATACGCCGGGAAGCCCCTTCCCGAAGTGCAGATCGTGACCAACCGTCTCCTTTCCGCTGAGACCACCGAGAAGCTCCTGAACGCGCTCGATGTCATACCTGGCATCAGGCAGATCAACATGACCGGCGAGAGCCTGCCCAAGACGATCAACAGCGGCCCCGGCAAAGGGTACGCCAACAACCACTCCGAGAGGAGGGTCATCGTCGTGGGAGGAAGGGAGGTCGAGCTCCGTTACCTCGTCGGCGCGTTCTACATAGAGCTGGAGGTGGAGGACGAGGAAGAACTGGAGGTCAGGCTGGATCAGATCAAGGCCGCATGCAACGAGAACATCGAGCATGGGTATACGATGCAGGTCGGCAGGTACTCGAAATACAGGCCCACGCTTCATGATTTTAGGAGTGCGTAAACATGGCATACAAGAGACAGTTCTATCCCGGAGAGTCCATCCCTGCGAAGAACAGAAGAAACTACATGGATCCCAAACACAAACTGAAGGTCCTCCGCAACGTCGCCATGGACGACGTCATCAGGATCATGGGACACAGGAACCCCGGAGAGGACTACAAGTCCATCCACCCCCCAATAGAGGAGGGAAAGGAGCCCGACTGCCCCATCAGGAAACTCGTCGAGCCCATCGAGGGAGCCAAGCACGGAGACCGTGTCAGGTACATCCAGTTCACCGACTCCGTCTACTTCGCGCCCATATCCCCCTACCAGAGGGCTTGGATGTACCTCTCCAGGTACAGGGGAGTCGACACCGGAACCCTGTCCGGAAGGCAGATCATCGAGGTCCGTGAGAGGGACCTCGAGCGCATGGCGAAAGAGTTCATCGACAACGAGACCTTCGATCCCGCCCTCACCGGAATCAGGGGAGCCACCGTCCACGGGCACGCCTGCCGTCTCGACGAGCACGGACTGATGTTCGACGGCTGGCAGAGGTACGTCTGGGATGACAGCAAGAAAGAGGTCGTCTACGTCAAAGACCAGGTCGCCATTCCTCTCGACAGGAGGATCTCCGTCGGGAAGCCCGCGTCCATGGCCGACCTCAAGAAGAGGACCACTATCTTCAGGGCGGACGGCGTCGACATGAGAGATGACAAGGAGGTCACCGAATACGGACTCAGGATCCACAAACTGAGGACTCTCGGCGGATACCAGCCTTGGAAGGTTAAGGGAGAGTGATCACCATGGCAGGAAAAGAGAAGCTGTTCATGGAAGCATGCAAAAAGAAGTTCAAAGAAGAGCCCACCGACATGTCCACCAAGTACTACTGCTTCGGTGGATGGAAACAGTCCAAGTCCAAAGTCGAGTTCCAGAAGTCCGCGGAGAAGATCGCGAAACAGCGCGGCTTCCCCATGATGAACGAGGACATCGGAGTTCCGCTCGGACAGAGGAGCTGGATGCCCTACCAGCTGTCCCACACCGACATCTACGCCGAGGCCGATGACCTGCACTGCGTCAACAACTGCGCCATCCAGCAGGCCTGGGACGACATCAGGAGGACCATCCTCGTCGGACTCGACTCCCCCCATCAGACCATCGAGAGGAGGCTTGGAAAAGAGGTCACCCCCGAGACCATCAACCAGTACCTCGAGACCGTCAACCACACCATGCCCGGAGGAGCCGTCGTTCAGGAGCACATGGCCGAGGTCAACCCTGCCCTCGTCTACGACTCCTACGTCAAAGTCTTCTCCGGAGACGACGAGCTCATCGACGAGATCGACTCCAGGTTCGTCATCGACATCAACAAGCTGTTCCCCAAGGACCAGGCCAAGCAGCTGAAGAAGGCCATCGGCAAGACCCTGATGCAGGCCGTCCGCGTCCCGACCATCGTCGGAAGGCTCATGGACGGAGCTACCGTCTCCAGGCACGCGGCCATGCAGATCTCCATGGCTTTCATCTCCGCTTACAAGCTCGCCGCCGGAGAGGCCGCCATCGCGGACTTCGCCTACTCTGCCAAGCACCAGTCCCTCTCCATGGGAACCATGATGCCCGCCAGGCGTGCCAGGGGACCCAACGAGCCCGGTGGAATACCCTTCGGATACATGGCCGACATAGCCCAGTCCGACCGTGTCTACGCCGACGACCCCGGACGCGCAGCCCTCGAGGCCGTCGCCCTCGGAGCCGCCATCTTCGACCAGATCTACCTCGGCGGATACATGTCCGGAGGAGTCGGATTCACCCAGTACGCCACCGCTGCGTACACCGACAACATCCTCGAGGACTACGTCTACTACGCCATCGACCAGATCAAAGACAGGTACGGAGGCTTCTGCAAGCTCGACCCCGCCAACATGGAGGAGGTCATGAAGCTCGGAGACGACATCAACGCCTACGCCCTCGAGATGTACGAGAGATATCCCGCCGTCATGGAGACCCACTTCGGAGGATCCCAGAGGGCGACCGTCGCCGCCGCCTCCACCGGTATCGCCGGGGCCATGGCCACCGGAGTCGCCGACGTCGGACTGAACTGCTGGTACCTCTCCATGCTCCAGCACAAAGAGAGGACCGGAAGGCTCGGATTCTACGGATTCGACCTCCAGGACCAGTGCGGT
>JAFZXW010000009.1 GCA_017616575.1 Candidatus Methanomethylophilaceae archaeon | reverse complement strand
CTAAGACAGAGTCTATGACGAACTTGGTGACGCCCTCCACGCCGTCCGCAGGGTTCAGCATCGCCAGGCGGGTCATGTTCTCGGACCCGGCTCCCTTCGGGAGGACGGTGATCTCGGTGTATTCCACGTCCTCCGGGATGTAATGGATTATCGGCATGCCCAGGCCGAGGTTGGACCCGTCGTTCTCGCGGGTGAGGGGGTCGACGGTGTTGGGCCTGAGAGGTATCACGGAAGTGGCCTTCCTCACGCCCTCCGCGATCTCGGACGCTATGCCGGAGCTGAACCTGCCCCTGACGTAGAACACCGGGATCCCGGTATCCTGGCACATCGGGAGCCCGAGATGCTCGGCCTTCTTGACGTTCTCCATGATCGCCCCCAGCTGCGTGCGGGCTATCTCCCCGGTCTCCCACCCGGCGGCGGCCTCCAAGGCCCATCCTATGTCCGCGGGGAGCTTGGTGTTGGCCAGGCGGAGGAGGTTCACGACGACGTCCTCCACCGGCTCTAGCAGTCTCTTCATGGCCGTGCATAGGCCGGTCACCGTTAAAAACACTGGCGCGCCGGCTGCCGACGGTCTTCAGCGGTATCACGTAGACCTCCTTAGTGACAGGGTACGAGGAGTCCGACAGGCAGACTATGCATCCTGACTTCTCAAACTGGCTCTGACCATCGTCTTGGATGCACTGCCTGATTCTCAATTCCCGCTTTTGAATAATAACGAAGTTAATTTTTTATGTAATTCAGGGAGTCGACTACCAGAATTACATAATGCTTTTCAGCATACTATAGTTCTCATATTCATGGCCGGCCGCATGTGGATTGCGATCGGGCCATCCTTGGCTTCTCGGCGATTATCATGAAATAATCGTCCTTGTAGGTGAACGCGTAATAGTCTATCTTGGAGTTGACGCGCCTGGCGACGTCGTCGATCACCTTCATGCCGACGAAACCTGCCGCCTCCAGCATCCTGAGGTCGTCCGCAGGGTGGTCGGCCTTCAATGACCACAAGGACTCCCCGGATATCCTGGACACGGTGACGCTGCTACTGACGGAGTTCTTCATAGCCTCGTTCCTGCTCAGCGCGCGGCATGCCTTCATGACGGCGCGGCCGTATGCCGTGTCGTGGCGGCCTCCGGACCAGACCCCGTCGACATAGGCGACCCTGCCCCCGGGGCGGAGGACGCGGAACCACTCCTCGATGACCTTGTCTGGATGGGGGACCGTCCAGAGCATGTACTGGCTGACGATGACGTCGAACGATCCGTCCGGGAACGGCATGTCCTCGGCGTCGCCTTGAACGAATCCTATGTCCATCCCGTAATGCTCGGCGTTCGCCCTGGCCTCGTCTATCATGCTCTCGGAGAAATCCATTCCCGTGACCTCGAAGCCGAGCGCGCGCACCCTCATCGCGGCGGTTCCGGGGCCGCATCCGCAGTCCAAGGCCTTCCCGCTGCATCCTTCCAGAGCCTCGGAATACAGCCTCGCCCAAGCCGATTTCTCCCTTTCAGAATCCTGCCTCGACCGCACGAGCCTACTGTAGCCCTCCGCGCGCCCGCTCCAATGATCCCTTATGGCCTCGTCCATGCGATCACCGTCGAAAAATCATCCCGGGCGCCCCGGCATGAAGGCGGCCGCGGGAAAAGGATTTCAGTATTCCAGAAGGGCCTCGAACGGGTAGCCTTTCAAAATCTTGCTCTTCCTGGCGCCGAAGGAGGTCAGCTCAGCGATGTAGCCTATGCGGACGACCTTGCCGCCCATCCTCTCGACCATGCGGATCATGGCCGCGGTGGACCTCCCGGTGGCCAGCACGTCGCACATTATGACGACCTTCATGCCCCTCTTGACCTTGTCCGCGGGCATCTCCAGGACCTTGTCCCCCGCGTCCTCGAAGACGGTCTCCCCGGGGAACCCGCCCTTGTACCTGACGGTGATCACAGGCTTCTTGAGCGCCATGGCGACGGCGGTCCCGAACATGCCCCCGTAGGATTCGGTGCACACGACGGCGTCGAATATCTCACGGTCGAACATCCCGATGAAGCCTTCCATGGCCATGTCGAACGCGCACTTGTCGGAGAGGAGGGATGAGAACTCCTTGTAGTCGTCCCCGGGATCGGGGAAGTCCTTCACGCTCTTCACGTAGCTTCCGAGGTCTGCCATGGTATCACGCCGCACTCCTGAGGTGCATCTCCGCCATGATGGAGTCGACGGTCACTATAGTGGCGTCCTCTATGCGGTAGGTCTTGCCGGCGCTGTCCATGAGGGAGACGTGGCCGTCCTTCATCCTGGATTTGATGACGTTCGTCGCCACGATGTCGGAATCGTCGCGACCGTTCAGATATACTGTGAACTCGCACATTGAAATCGCTCCGCTGCTTTCTGTAACCTGTTTTTGATGATTTTTATGTCGGCGACGGCGTCGCATCCCGGGTACGCGTCCAGGAGGCACTGGCTGTTCCTGTCGGCGTCGATGACGCTGTGGTCGTACCTCACGCGCACCGCGTCCTCCGGCGGAAGTCCAATAAGAGAGGCCATCCTGGCGACGTCCTCGGGATACTCGGACTTGTTGACAACCAGGAGGTTGTTCTCCACACCCAGGTTCCTGGCCAGCCCGGCCACCTGCTTGGACACCTCGGCGGATTTCGGCGTGGGCTCGGTCAGTATCATGTTGAAATCGAAGTCCTTGGCCAGCCCCCTCCCGAGGATCTCCGGCCCTGCCTGGGAGTCCACTATGACGAGGCCGTACCTCTCGGGGCACTCGTCCGACTCCAGATAGTTCAGGAGTATCTTGACTATGGATATCGCCGAGCAGAGGCACCCGTTCCCCTCCTCGGGGATGGCGCCCATGACCACCACGCGGATGCCGTCGGAGTTCAGGCGGGAGTAGTTCTCCAGAATGCTCCTCCCGACTTCCATGGCGTCCTCGTCCATCTCGTCCAGCTCGTGGTTGATCTCCTTCTTGTTGCCGGTGATCGTCGGGACCTCGAGGTAGGGGAGGCCCAGGGTCATGGCTAGGTTCATGCTCGGGTCGGTGTCGAACACCAGGACCTTCTCCCCCTCCCGGGAGAACATCGTCGCCAGAGTCGAGATGGTGGTGGTCTTCCCGACCCCTCCCTTCCCGGTGGCGATGACCTTCAGCATCTCACTCCGTCTCCAGCGTGAGCGTGGTCGTGAAGGAGGTGTCGTCGAACTCGTCGTCGACCTTCTTGCTCTCGTCGGAATGCTTGACGATGAAGATGTAGTCGCCCTTCTCCTTCACCGGGTAGCAGAGGGCGCCCTTGTCGTCGGTGTTGACGAACTGGATGTCCTCGGCGGCGTGGCAGTAGCACAGGACCTTGTGGTTCGGGAGGGGCTTCCCCTCGTAGTAGGCGGTCAGGCGGAGGTCCTCGCCCACCTTCAGCTTCGCCCTGGAGGGCATGAGCTCGAGCTCGGCGTGCATCACGGAGCCAGGGTTCGCTCCGTCCTTGGAGATTATCCTCTTGGCGGTCATCACGTACGCGCCGGAGTGCTTGACCTGGCTGAAGTCGCGCTTGACCCCCCTGTGCCAGCCCTCCTCGTCGGTTACCCAGACGGATTTGGAGCCCACGTACAGGGTGTAGACGTCGGCGCCCTTGTCCTCGAAGGAGAGCTTCCACCCATGAGGGTTCTTGACGATCTCGCGGTCGGGGTCCTCGACGCGGCCGTCGTCGTCGTACAGGACGGGGTTGGCGTAGTCCGTGGGCATGGGCTTGTCCGGGACCATCTTGTGGCCGTACAGGGCGTAGGCGCAGATTTCATTGCCCTCTCTGAAAACGTCCCCGATCCAGATCTCGTGGCCGTAGATCTGCCTTCCGAAGCTCCTGAACGTCTCCGGGTCCATGGGAGAGTTGTTACTATTCATTAGTCAGGTATTACGAAATCGGTATTAAACCCTTATTAGTCTAAACAAGACTGTTAGGGATCGCAGTTCAAGCCTGTGACATATTTGAAGTAACGAACCGGAATTGTCTTTACAGCGACTATGTTTGTCTGACAATGAACAACATCGAACGCCTTCGGGAACCGGCTCCCAGTCTGAAAAGAATGGTCGACTACGAATATGGCACCACACCATGATTAAAGCATGAACAAAGGCACGATCCCTTCGTAATGCGTGCGCATGGAAATGACGTTGATAATCCCTTCATACCTCGCATCCTCGGACGGTTCGACCTCGAAAACCAGCCGGTCCTGAATGTTCACCCTCACAGAATACAACCCCTTGGCCTGGCCTTTCAACGCTTTGGAGTTCGGCGGATAAGGATTCTCCGAAAAAATTGATAGAATCGACTCGATTTTATCCCCATAACCTTGGCGAAAGAGTTCGTCACGATGCTTTGACGCTCTCTTGGACAAAGTGACCAGATACGTCAATTCCAGACCTCGCGCTCGCTCACCGGAGTGTTTCTAGCCTCCTCGAGATTCTTCTGGAAATCCGGGTCGCCCATAACATACAGCGTCTCCATTATGGAATCCCAGTCCTCTTCGGACACGAGGACGGCGTTTCCGTCCTTGGACGTAATAATGACGGCCTCGTGTCCCTGCACCTTCGAAACCAGCCCGTAAAGCTCCTTGCGCGCGGCCGTGACATTTACGACTGCCATGGATAGCCATAGCATGTTCAGAATATAAACGTACGTTTTAGCGTACATGTTTTATACACTATATCGACAGGCCGATCAAAGCCCCCGATGACAGTTGACTGGCCTCGTTTGGCCCCCTGAACCATGAAAACCGACATGGCGCCAAACCGATTGCGTCCCTTCCTAACAGCCTAGAGTACCACTTAACGTCTTAGGCCGCCTGATGGCATCGAACGCACAGATTCTCGAAAAGGTGACATACCCCGCATGCGATAATCGAGCGATGAAGACAGGGATCATCGTCCTGGGGCTGGACTCCCGGTCCCCCGGGACACGTCGCACGGCGGAGGGCTGCGCCGAATACTTGAGATCGAAAGGAAGAAAGAACGTGGAGGTCGCGTTCCTCCGCGGGGAGCCTTACGCTGAGGATGTGATGAGGGCGATGCACTCCGACGGGGTGGACACCTTCTCTATACTGCCCCTGTCCGTCTCGGAGGGGAAGAACACCGTCTGGCTGATGCCTGCGTCGGTGCTGCTGCCAGACAACTTCGGGTCTTGGACCATGATCGACGGGAAGGACGTCGCCACCCGCTTCGCGACAGCCCTGGGTCCGGACCAGCGCATGCTGGACGCGCTCGTGGAAGAGCTGGGCCCCCCCTCGGACGGGAAAGGCGCCCTCCTTGTGTCAAGAGGGTCTCCGCACTCCACGACGAAGAAGACCGCGATGTTCTACGTGGAAGGTCTCCGCGAGGCCGGATGGAAGGCGGAATGGTGCGCCGACAAGCACGGGATCGGGTTGGAAGACGCCGTGGAATCGCTGAAGGCGCAAGGCGTCGGAAAGCTGAAGGTCGTGCCGCTGTACGTCGCGTTCGACGGGCCGTCCTCCGAGCGCGTCAGGGACGCTTTGAAGACTACAGGAATGAAAGCCGATTGCCTGCGCCCCGTGTCGGAACTCCCCGTGTTCAAGGAGATTCTGGACTCCAAGGTTCCGGAAGGATGGCGACGTTCAGGGAACCAGGTACAGGACATCATCGATAACTATAGTCTTCACAGTCTCCCCCGGCTCGAAGCCCTCCGGGACCCTGAGGTCGGCGACGGCGTAGTTGTCCGGGCGGAGCACCTGTATCTCTCTGCCGGCAGAGCTGATGACCGTGGCCTCCTTTAGCGCGGAGCGCCTCTCGAACACCTTGAAGGAATCCATGTCGGTCCTCCTTACCGTCCTCTCCCTGAAATCGGAGAGGTCCATTATCCTCCCGCCGGTACCGGAGATCCTGACCAGCTTGTAATAGCGGCCGTCGAAGTGCACCACGTCCCCCACATGGAACTCCGGCAGGCGCACCAGATACGTTATCCTGTACAGGCCCTGGCCGTCGTCGGTCTGGCCCACGAGCTTGGGCGACTCCTTCAGCTCCGCGCCGTACGCGTCGGAGAGCTCCTTGGACACCGCCCTCCCCAGGGATATCGACGAAAGGTAGACGTCGGCCCCGCCGGGGACCGCCTCGATCTTCGTGATGAAGAGCTGCCTGTTGTTCTGCTCCTGCCTGGCGACGGACGCCTGAATCCAGTCCAAGACCTCGTCCCTGGTGTCCGGGTCCAGGTCCTTCGAGCCCGACCTTATCTGCAATATGGACGTGTAATAGCTGCCGAGCTTTCTGGAGCAGGGCTTGCATACAGAATTCTTTATGCGCACTATAGTCTCGCATTCAACCGAGGTCTCGTAGTCCATCACGCGGCAGGGAATGCGTGCTCTAGCGACGTACACGTACGGGTCCTGCTCCTCCACGTCGACCTCGATCTCGTCCTCCACGATCTTGACCTCTCTTATATGGTCGATGGCGTCGACGGCGGCTATCCTGACGGCCATCTCCAGACCGTAGTCCACCCACCTGTCCCCCATGAGGAACTCGCCGCAGCTGGTGCAGACCCTCAGGTCGACGTGATGCGGCAAAGTAGCGAGCTTACGGCCGTTCAGCCAGCAGTCTATGCACATTCCGTCCAGGGACTCGTCGCAATCCTTCCCGCACTCGACGCAGAAGCTCAGACGACCACCACCACGAGGTACTTGACGCCCCCGATCTCGAACGCCTGTTCCGGCTCGGCGTACCCGGCGCGGACGGCCACCTCGACGGCCTCGTTCCCGACGATGTTCATGGACCCGGCGGACCTCATCCACTCTACGACGGTCTCCTCGTCGACTATAGTCCCCTTGTAAAACGCCTCATGGACCGTCATCCTGCGGCCGCCGCCCTCAAGCGTCATCCCTATGACGTCTTCGTCGCAGACGGCCAGGACCACCTCGTCCCCTGTCTGGTGGAGCCTCGCGACCAGG
>JAFZXW010000178.1 GCA_017616575.1 Candidatus Methanomethylophilaceae archaeon | reverse complement strand
TGGCATAGCGGATGCTCTGTGAAAGCTAAGAAAACGCCCAGAATCGGCCGGAAAACAAGACAATCTATGCGAAAAATAGGAGTTAACGGGTTTAAGTCAGGGGGTGTTGAATCTCAGGAAGACGACGGGCCGAACCATATTCTTAAATATGAAACCGTGAATCCACACACTCAGGCAGCTGTGATCTAGCTGGTTAGGATCTGAGCCTTCCAAGCTCATTGCCCGGGTTCGAATCCCGGCGGCTGCACTCATTCTTTTCTATCCCGGGGTGTCTACATGATTGTTAACGGTTCCAGTGCCACGCTTGACGGGAGCAGCACAATATCGGAATGGCTGTCCTCCCACGGATACGACCCCTCCAGGAGCGCCGTACTCCTCAACGGCGCCGTGGTCCCGAGGAACAAGATGGGGTCCGTCGCATTGTCAGAAGGGGACGAGATGGAGATAGTGAGCTTCGTCGGAGGGGGATGAGGCATGCAGGACGACCTCGTCATCGGGAGCAAGCGGTTCAAATCAAGGTTCATACTCGGCTCGGGCAAGTTCTCGCTCGAGATGACAGACAAGGTGATCCGCAACGGTGGAGTGGAGATAGCCACACTCGCAGTCCGCCGCGTGAACAGCGGAGGAAGGGAGAACGTCCTCGACTACATGCCGAAGGAGGTGACCCTGCTTCCGAACACCTCCGGGGCCAGGAACGCCGAGGAGGCCCTGACCATCGCAAGGCTGGCCAGGGAGCTGGGCTGCGGGGACATGATCAAGATAGAGGTGGTCCGCGACAGCAGATACCTCCTCCCTGACAACGCGGAGACCGTCAAGGCCGTGAAGCTGCTGGCGGACGACGGCTTCGTCCCCATGCCGTACATGATGCCCGACCTGTCCGCCGCAAGAAGCATGGCGGACGCCGGCGCTGCCGCGATAATGCCCTTGGCGGCCCCCATCGGGAGCAACAGGGGCCTCCTGACCAAGGATTTCATCAAGATGATGGTGGAGGAGATCGACCTGCCGATCATCGTGGACGCCGGGATCGGAAGGCCCTCCCAGGCCTGCGAGGCCATGGAGATGGGCTGCGCGGCCGTAATGGCCAACACCGCGATCGCCACCGCCTCCGACGTCCCCGCGATGGCCTCCGCCTTCAAGATGGCGATAGAGGCCGGACGGATGGCGTACCTCTCAGGACCTGGGAGGGTCCTGGAGGACCGCGGAGAGGCGTCCTCCCCGCTCACAGGCTTCCTGGGGGAGCGAGATGAGGACGAGGGCGGACCGCGCCGACCTGCTCCCGTGGATGGAGCACATCGGGACTGACGTGATGGACAAGGTCCTGGACGCCGACTCCAGGTTCGACCCTTCCAGGTACGACGAAGGCGACGTCCGGCGCGCCCTCGGATCGGAAAGGCTCGGCCCGGAGGATTTCGGCGCGCTTCTGTCGCCGGCCGCCGAGGGCATGATCGAAGACATCGCGAAGAAGGCGAAGACCGTCACCAGGGACCACTTCGGCAACTCGGTGACCATGTTCACGCCTATCTACACGTCCAACTATTGCGACAACAGCTGCAGGTACTGCGGATTCAACCGCAATAACGACATACTCAGGGCCCGCCTGGACCCGGACGAGGTCGAGACCGAGATGCGGAGCATAGCGTCCACAGGACTGACCGACATCCTCATCCTCACCGGGGAATCGAGGAGTTTCTCCGACTTGGAATACATAGGCATGTGCGTGGAGTCCGCGAAGAGGCATTTCTCCAGCATAGGGATGGAGGTGTACCCGGTGAACTCCGACGAATACCGCTTCCTGCATGAGCGCGGGGCGGACTACGTCACAGTGTTCCAAGAGACCTACGATCCCGAGACCTACGCCTCGTTCCATCCGGCGGGGCCGAAAAGGGTCTTCTCGTACAGGTTCAACGCTCAGGAGAGGGCGCTCATGGGAGGCATGAGGGGGGTCGGGTTCGCGGCGCTCCTCGGGCTGAGGAATGACTGGAGAAAGGACGCGTTCTGCTGCGGCATGCACGCCTATCTGCTCCAGAGGAAGTACCCCCACGCCGAGATAGCGTTCTCCTTGCCGAGGCTGAGGCCGTGCAGCGCGCACAAGGAGGACGACGTCTCCGTCTCGGAGAGGAACCTCCTGCAGGTCGCCATGGCGTACAGGCTATTCATGCCGTTCGCATCCGAGACCATCTCGACCAGGGAGCTCCCGAGGTTCAGGGACGGCATAGTGAACATCTGCGCCACGAAGATCTCGGCCGGCTCGTCCGTCGAGATAGGCGGGCACAGCGACGTCAAGGACAAGGGCGACGGCCAGTTCGAGCTCTCGGACACGAGAAGCGTGGAAGAGGTCCGCGACGCCCTCATTGGCATGGGGCTGCAGCCGGTGTTCAACGACTACGTGAGATCCGACCGATGATCATCGTCTCCGTCACCGACCGGAAAGGATGCGTACGCCCGCTCCTGGAGCAGGCGGAGTTGATAGCCGCCGCCGGCGCGGACATGATCGTGCTGCGGGAGAAGGACCTCCCGGAGGATGAACTGTTGGACATGGCCGCCTCGCTGAAAGAGATCTGTAGACGCCACAGGACGGAGTTCTGCATGGACTCGCCCGCCGACGTCGCAAGAGCCGCCGGGGCGGAAACGGTATGGCTCCCGTTCCGCGCCTTCATGGAATCCGGAAGGCCGTGTTTCCGGAAGGTAGGGGTCTCGGTCCATTCGTTGGAAGAGGGCCTCCAGGCGGACGGCCTCGGAGCAGACTTCCTGGTGTACGGAAACGTCTTCGAGACCGCATGCAAGCCTGGAAAGCCGGCCAAAGGCCTGGAAGAGATGGAGACTTTGGCTAAGGCTGCGAAGGCCCCCGTGTACGCGATCGGGGGCATCGGCCCTGGCAACATCGCCATGGTGAGAGACAGGGGGGCTTCCGGCGCCTGCCTGATGTCAGGCCTGATGAAATCGGAAGACCCGACGGCGACGATACTGGAACTCCGCCGCAACCTCTGCGGCCGATTACAACGACATACGCCTTTTTTCGGATCCATTCTTGCTTCTATTGTAAAATGAACATCCATCATCAATCATATTTTTCTGGTATTCCAGAATTATAATTAATAACCTTAAATTATTTCTATTATTTCAGAATTTTTTAATACTGAAAAACACTCCTGAAGTCATGGAGATCCTTAGAAAGGACTACCTGGAGACCTTGTACGCCGCTAAAGACATGCCAAGCACCGTCAAAGTGCTGACCGGGATGAGACGCACAGGCAAGACCACCATTCTCCTGCAATATCTGGACCTGCTCCGTTCAAACGGGGTGCCGGACGAGATGATCTTTCACATGAACATGGACCTCGCCGTCGATGAATCCAGCCTTGAACTGGTGAGATCGAAGTTGGACCCGGTGCTGGAGAGAAAAGGCATGCATTACGTGCTCATCGACGAGATCCAGGAGATCGACGGATGGGAAAGGCTGGTGGCGATGATGGTCGCCAGGATGGACTGCGACGTCTATATCACAGGCTCCAGCTCCAAAATGCTGTCCTCGGAGCTCTCCACCAAACTGTCAGGCAGGTACATAGAGATCGACATCCTCCCTCTGTCCTTCCGCGAATACCTGGAACTCCATCCCGGAGACAAGGAGCAGAGGCTGGCAGACTACATGAGATGCGGCCCGCTGCCGATGGTGGACCCTGACAGGGGCGGGGACATATGCGCCTACCAATCGGAAGGCGTATTCAACACCGTCCTCATGAAGGACGTCCTCTCCCGCATTTCCGGGAATTCGAGAAGGCTGACGTCGATCTGCAGGTTCCTGTACTCCAACATAGGC
>JAFZXW010000177.1 GCA_017616575.1 Candidatus Methanomethylophilaceae archaeon | reverse complement strand
CTACTCGGGGATGATGGTGATGATAGACGAGCTGGTCAACATATACAAGATACCGAACGCCGTCACGCGCCAGTACAACTACGAGAAGATGCTGACGATGTACAACGACGCCCTGCAGGGGAGGGCCAGGCACCTGGGCGTCATAATGTGCGCCACGCCGCAGGCCCTGGAGGACAAGCGCAGGGGGATCTACAGTTACGAGGCCCTGAGGTCGAGGCTGTCCGAGGGCAGGTTCTCCAAGGAGGGGGCGAGGGACATGCTGGCGCCGGTCATCAGGCTGGAGGCGTTGAAGGCGGAGGAGATGCTGGTCCTGTGCGAGAAGCTCACGTCCATGCACGCGGACCTGTACGGGTATGACGTGAGGCTGACGACCGAGGACCTCGGCCTGTTCATACGCACGGAGTACGAGAGGATCGGCGCCGATTCGAACATAACGCCCCGCGAGGTCATCCGCGACTTCATAGAGCTGTTGGACATCCTCTATCAGAACCCCGGCATGGGGGTAGGCGGGCTGCTGGGGTCGGACGCGTTCAAGTTCGCGGAATCGGAGGCGGTCTCCGACGAGACGGACGAAGGCTATGCGGAGTTCACGGTCCGATGACGATGGACGTCTTCGACAGGTACTCGCCGTTCATCCGCGACTACATCTACCGCTCGGGATGGCGCTCGCTCCGCGCGGTCCAGAACGCCGCGGGGGACGCCATATTCAACACCGATGGCAACGTGCTTCTCACGGCGTCCACGGCTTCCGGGAAGACCGAGGCCGCTTTCTTCCCGATCCTCACGCTGCTGGACGAGAATCCGTCCTCGACGGTCGGCGTCCTGTACATAGCGCCCTTGAAGGCGTTGATAAACGACCAGTTCGAGAGGCTGGACGGGCTCTGCGAGGAGGCCGGGATCCCGGTGACCAAATGGCACGGGGACGCGTCCCAGGCGCGGAAGAGGAGGCTGCTGAAGAAGCCGTCCGGGATACTGCAGATCACCCCCGAGTCCCTGGAGTCGCTGCTGTTGAACAAGCACATGGAGATCCCCTCCCTCTTCGGGGACCTCAGGTTCGTGGTCATAGACGAGATCCACTCGCTCCTGCGTTCGGACCGCGGGCTCCAGACGTTCTGCCTGATAGAGAGGCTCTGCCGCGCCGCCGGGTGCAGCCCGAGGAGGGTAGGACTGTCGGCGACCATAGGGGACCCGGAGGAGGCCGGGAGGTTCCTGTCCGCGGGCAGCGGGAGGGACGCCGTCATACCGAGGTTCGATGGCGGGAAGGAGGTCTGGAGGCTGTCGGTGGAGCATTTCTTCAAGACGCCCCCGCAGGCGGGAGAGGACGGTCCTCAGGCGGAAGGCCGCGTCATCGAGCCTGCCACGGATTCCGCCCCGAAGGCCGCCGACCCCGGGTTCGGGTACATTTTCGAGCACACCCGCGGGAAGAAGTGCCTCATATTCACGAACTCGCGGGAGGAGTGCGAGGCTGTATGTCAGAGCCTGAGGCAGTACTGCGAGGCCAACCGCGAGCCGGACAGGTTCCTCATCCATCACGGCAACCTGTCGGCGTCGTTCAGGGAGGGGGCCGAGGAGGAGATGAAGGACGACGGCTCGCTCCTGAGCATATGCGCCACGGCGACGCTGGAGCTGGGCATCGACGTGGGCAGGCTGGAGAGGGCGTTCCAGATCGAGGCGCCGTTCACAGTGTCGGGGTTCCTGCAGCGGATGGGGAGGACCGGCAGGCGGGGCAACCCGGCGGAGATGTGGTTCGTGATGCGCGAGGAGCACCCCGAGCCCAGGGCGATGCTCCCCGAGGCCATACCTTGGTCGTTGGTGCAGGCGGTGTCGCTGGTCCAGCTCTATATCGAGGAGAGGTTCGTCGAGCCTCCGAGGACGGGGAGGCTGCCGTTTTCTTTGCTATACCATCAGACCATGAGCACTCTGGCGTCCTGCGGGGAGATGACCCCGGGGGAGCTGGCCTCCCGCGTCCTCCCGCTGTCGGCGTTCAAGGCGGTATCTCAGGAGGACTACCGCGTCCTGCTGAGGCATCTCATCTCCATAGGCCATGTGAGCCGCACGGAGAACGGGGGGCTGATCGTCGGGCTCGCAGGGGAGCGCGTGGTGGGCAGCTACAAGTTCCTGGCGGTATTCCAGGAGAACGTCGAGTATACCGTCCGCGCCGGGTCTGAGGAGTTGGGGACTATAGTGAAGCCTCCGCCGGC
The DNA here is from genome assembly GCA_017616575.1 of Candidatus Methanomethylophilaceae archaeon. Lineage (GTDB taxonomy): Archaea > Thermoplasmatota > Thermoplasmata > Methanomassiliicoccales > Methanomethylophilaceae > Methanoprimaticola. The sequence goes on along the minus strand of JAFZXW010000177.1, from coordinate 2,206 downwards.
GGGAGACAAGATAGCCATCGCAGGAAGGGTCTGGGTTGTCGACGAGGTGGACCACAAGCGCCGCGAGGTCTATTGTACCCTCGTCAAAGGGAACATCCCGGCGTATTTCGGCGACGTCCCGGGGGATATACACACCAGGATCCTGGAGCGCATGCATCAGGTACTGTCGGAGGATGCTGAGTACCCGTACCTGATGAGCCACGCTTTATGTAGGCTGAGGGACGCGAGGGGGACCTTCGAGAGGGCGGGGATGAAGGGCCGTCCCCTGATCTCGCTGGGCGGGAGCATGTGGGCGCTGTTCCCGTGGCTGGGGACCTACCAGTTCTTCGCATTGGAGCGTTTCCTGAAGCTCAAGTGCGGCAAGAGGCTGGGCCTGAAGGGGCTGAACTCCTCGAGGCCGTATTTCATGCAGTTCACGGCCAAGGTCGACGAGAAGGAGTTTTACACTATAGTCGTCGAAGAGGCCTCCGAACCCTTCGACCCCATGGAGCTCCTGTATCCGAAGGAGAACCCGGTGTTCGAGAAGTACGACGAGTACGTGCCGGAGGAGCTGGTCAGGAAAGGGTTCGCGCTAGGGGTGCTGGACGTCGAAGGCATGAGGGAGAGGGTCCTGGGCTGGAAGAGGATGATCGGCCGACGAAGACTATAGTATAGTCATGGTCTTCTCCTAGTGCCTTGTTCAATCTTCCCACCTGCGGGCCCTTCCGGCCCATAGGAGCAGAAGCATGACGGCGAGGCATAGGCCTATGCACAACGCGACGAAAGCCGCCCCATATCCGTCAGGCTCTGGGACGTTCTCGGAAGCCGTCATTATCGTGGTCGAGAACATGTCCGGCCCCGTGGCGTTCTTGCCAAGCGTCTCCACGGTGACGTCTATCTCCTTCGCCTTGTCGAAATGCAAGTCGTATCTGGAGTCAGGCGCGGCGTACACGGGCCCCTCTCCCCATTCCAGCATGACCGCGTATCTGGACGAGTCGTAGCTGAAAGCAAGGGAGACACGCTCGTGCGCGGGGGCGAACAGCACCAGCCTGTCCGGGAGGTCCGGCCCCGTGAGCTCTGGATTCTCTATCATGATAGTATGGCTGGAGGCGGCCCCGCCGTCGCCGTACTGGACGAAACCGGCTTTCATTTGGCCGTCCGACACCAGCCTGTAGGCGGCCATCCTGGCGTCATTGTCCACGGACTGCCTCAGCCAGTCGTCCGCCCATTCGGGGGCGACCGTCTGGAGGGCTTCGACGACCTCCGACTTGAACCTGAGGTCCTCCTCGCTTCCTGCGGGGAAGGTGTACTGGCTGAACGCGTAGTCCCCAGGACCAATATCGAACTCGCCCCTCGCCCAGCGGTATGAGGTCGCCAGGTCGTGCGGCGTCGTCCCGGCCATGGCTGGAAGCGTCTGCACATCCCCCGACACCGCCTTGAACTTAAGGCAGCACCATTCGCCGCTGTTCAGCATCAGGTCGTAGACGCCTTCCCTGGAGATGGTGATGGGAAGCTCTCCGTCTTTACACGGCCAGCGGCCTCCGCTCAAGCTTCCTCCGGTCAGGTTCACATGGTCGTTCACGGATTCTTCCGTCTCGAGCTCGTAGTATCCTTCGGCCAGCAGCACCGCCGTCGGGGCAGGCTTCTGTATGGCCGAATGGTCAAGGAGGTCGAGCCTTATCCTTCCGAATGCGTCGTCGTACAGCTGGGCCCCGCTGACGAAGAACACGTGATACCTTTTGCCTTCCTCGATCTCAGGATGTGCGAGTCTGGACCTGGGGATCTCTCCACGGATATAGCTGTAGAACGCTGGGTCGTCCGGGTCCTCCGACACGTAGATCCTCTCGTGGTCGTAGTGGCCGAGGTAAGAGGCGTCAAGCGGCTCCGAAGCAAGGTTCCATGTCTCGTTGTACACGGCCAGGATCTCTTGCGCCGGCTCGGAGCAGGATCCCGGCGATATCGCCGCCGGCACCAGGAGAAGGGCGAGGGCCAGGGCGGCCCAGGCTTTCGACATCGCACGTCCCTCCTGCTCTCGGAGAGGCAGGCCGCCAGGACCGTTACGGCTCCCAGCGTCAGCGAGGACAGGCACATGAGGGACGAACCAGGGCCTGCGCACAGACCATTACGGTCCCGGCCGAGGATTTCGAAGATCCCTTGAAGGGACAGGTGCGGGCCGCCTCCCAGCAGATCCAGGGACAGGTCGGGGGAGAGCACGGGCACATATCCG
>JAFZXW010000002.1 GCA_017616575.1 Candidatus Methanomethylophilaceae archaeon | reverse complement strand
GTCCGTCGGAAAGACCCGCAGCGAGGTGGAATCCGCGATCTAGGACGCGAGGGAGAGGAGCCGCGCCAGGCAGGAGGCCTTCGACCTCCATCTGGATAACGCCATGGGGTTCGCGGAAGGATGCGGGGCCGCCGTCCCCTTGCTGTCTAGCCTCATAGGATGCTACCCGGTGGTGATGTACTCCAAGCCCGGAGGCCCCCTTTACAGATACAACGAGGAGTTCCTCTCCGAAGGGCGCGACAAGAGGCTCGAGAGGGACCTGGGGGCGTCGTCATGATCCAGAGGATGGAGCACGAGGCGGACGGGGACGGGGCCAGGGTGACCTCCCTGGCGTCGTCTGGAAGGACGGTCGAGGTCCCAGAAGAAATCGATGGAGTCCCGGTCACGTCTATAGGGCCGAGGTTCCTGGCAGGGTCCCAGGGGGTTTCGGGGAGGACGCTCAGGATACCCGCCTCGGTCGTCCGCATGGACCGCGACGCGTTGGAAGGCGCGACAGGGCTGGAGGCCGTCGAGTACGGGGGCGAGATCGGAACGTTCTCCGGATTCGGCCTGACCTGCCCTTGCGATTGCAGGCTGGTCTGCGGGGACGGGTTTTCCTTTGATTTCAAGGGAGGCGTCCCCATGGGGTTCCCGGGTTTCGACAAGGCGATGCTGGCGTTCGGCTCCGGGCTCACTTTGGAGACCGCAGTCGCTAGGCTGTCCCGTCCCGTCCTCCTCTCGGACGCGGACCTGGAAGGCTACAGGCAGTTCGCTTCGGAGAGGATCGTCCTGAGGGCGGAGCGCGCCGTTTCATCCGGCGACGTCGGCGTCCTGAAGGAGCTGATCTCGACGGGGATGATGGGGGAAGGGGACCTGAGGCGCCTGTTGGATAGGTCGGCCCGCTCGGGGAAGGTCGCGGCCACCAGCACGCTCATGTCCGCGATAATGTCGCAGGGCTCCAAGGGCCGGCGAGCGCCTGCCTAGCAGGGCGGCCCGTCACGTTCGTAGTGTGGTAAAGTATATCGCCAAAGCGGTAGTAACGACTACGATGACGGAGGGCGCGGAGGTCGAAAGCGGGGTTTCCGACGGCATGGCGCGTTACGGCACCGGCGGGCGTTCCAGCTCGGAGGCCATAGACGCGTTCCTCGTCCGTGTGCTCCCGTGGCTGATCGCCGCCTGCGTGGCGACCACGATCGTCCTTGCAGTCATCAGGCACATCGGGGATTTCTGGAACTTCCTCAGCCAGACCTGCACCGTGTTCGCCTTGGCCTTCGCCATTGTCGGGGGGATAGCGTCCCTCCGCTTGTCCAAGGGCTCCTACCCGTTCTGGATGGTCGCCTCCTTCGGGATGGCGGCCCTGGCCATAATGTGGCTCTGCCTCACCGACTCCGAGACCGTGCTCTTCCTGAGGGGGATATACTCGCTCGCGCCTGTAGGGGAGGAGGAGGGGGCCGGCTTCTACCTGCTGGACGTCCTGTTGTCAATGGTCCTGATGCTTTTCGCGTCAGTGGGCGTGATCGCGACCGTGTCGGCCATGCTCGGGAAGTACATGCCAAAGCTCCTGGTCTCCGTGGAGTTCGGGAACGGGGACAAGAGGTCGGCGGCGAAGTTCTTCATGGTCCCCGACGTCCTGGACGTGGAGCGCGTCGAGCTCGACCCTCGCGAGGACCGCGGGGATTTCGACGTGGAGTCTTTCCTCATGCTAGCGTTTTACACCTTCGCCCTCGGGCTGCTGGTCGGGACGATGCTGTTCCTGAACCCTGTGATCCTGGAGACTGTCCCGGACCACGTGCTGATAAGGGTCATGGTCCTGATCTCCCTGTTCCTTCCGGCGATGGTCGTGCCATGGCAGGCGGTCAAGGACGTCGGCGCGAAGGTGATATCCTCCGCCCCCAGGCCCTATTATTTGTGGACGGGGGCCAAGAGGAGGCTCTTCACAGGCTTCATGGCCCTCGGGCTGTTCTTCTTCAGCTTCGTGATCGCCGTGTATTACGGGAACTCGGTCGAGACCATGCTCAGCTATTACGTCCAGTATCTGGTCCCGCTCGCGACGGTCTCGATGATCTACGGCTTCATCTACGCCAACTGCTTCGCAGCGGGTCTTTCAGACAACATCCGCGAGGAGTTCACCGTCCGCAGGGAGAGGTCCCTGAGGAAGAGGGGCCTTTTGTGACGAGGCGGAATTGTCGCGCACGTGCACGGAGGACGTTCAAATCCTGGAAGCCGGAACTTCCCCGCATGGGATTCGAGCATGAGGGGGCCCGCGACCCTAGGAGGGACGGCATGGCCAAGACGCTGCTGTCGGACGCCCGGTGCCTCGCGTACATAGTGAGGGACGCGGTGCGGGAGTCCGAGGGGATGTCCCTGGAAGAGGTCATGTCCCGTCTGGGCGCGTCCGGCGGCGGCAGGGTCCGCATGCTGTCAGGGGAGGTCATCACAGGGTATGGCTCGGTGACGTGCAACCTCGTATTCCCGTTCGAGATGCCGGGCGGCCAAGAAGCCGTCATAGACGTGGAGATCCAATGTGACGTGCCGGTTTGGACCGCTAAGCGCCAGATGATGTACCTTAGCGGCTTGGCGTGGTACTGGAACCACAATCCGGCGAAGGACTACAGCTCGGTGCGGCCGGTGTACAGCATATGGGTTTTCCTCAATCCGAAGGCGGCCGACAGGAACAGGGCGTACGTCCTCGACATGCAACGTGGAGGCTCGAAGGTCCCGATGACCCTCGTCGAGCTCCATATCGGGGACCCGGAGGGGGCCACGTGCAAATCGCTGAGGATGCTGGACCTGCTGTTCAAGAAAGGCGACGACCCCAGGTCCAACCTCGAACGCGTCGCGACAGAATTTAATATCGATTGGACGGATGAAAAAGGGAGGAGGGACGCCATGGACATGCTGGAGGCGATCGCGGCGGAATACAGGAGAGGTCTTCTGGATAGCGCCAGGGAGGACGGGTTCATCGAAGGCGAAGAGAAAGGGACGGGTTACATGAGGGCGGTGATGATCCGCAACTACGCGTGCACCGTCAGGAAGGCCCTTTCATGCGGAATGGATATGGACGGGGCCATGTCTCTGGTCCCGGACGACATAGCCGAAGAGGTCCTCGAGCGCCTTCGCGAACAGTCCTCAGGGTCTTGAGGCCGGAGTCTTTCGAAATCGGCGAGGCCATCCATTCATCTATTCACGATGACATGGGGGCCCATGGACCCGTCGGACCTGGTGCAATACGCCGAGAAGGCGCACCATATCCAAGAGCATCACCGGAGGGATGCATTCCCAGGCTGTATCGCCCTGGTGAACCCTGATTCGGAGAAGTGGGCGGCCGTCGTCATACGCTAGAAGGATCCTTTGACCGGGGAGGAGAGGTCCATGTGCGACGTCAGGTGCTGCCGGCAGGGCATTCCCGATCCTCGCCCTCCGTATCTGTCCGACCCTTGCCGCATGAGGGGGCCGGATTGGACAGGCGTGGCTTTCGATGAGAATACCGATCCCGAAGCCGTGTTCCGCATGTTCGACAAGGCCATGTCCTTGACGTCGGACGACGGATTCACTATAGTCCTTGAGAATTCTGCCTCCACAGGTCCGCGCACGTATCAGGAG
>JAFZXW010000176.1 GCA_017616575.1 Candidatus Methanomethylophilaceae archaeon | reverse complement strand
AATGGCGGCCAAGGAAGAGGGGCACCCGGTATGCGTGGTGATGGTGGACGGCAGCAAAGCCATGAGCGAGGGGCCTGTTGAGGCGCCCGGCTTCAACGAACAGGGATTCCCGGTAAACAGGAAGAAGTACGAGAATGGCAAGGAGTACCTCAAGGAGGCACTTGAACACACCGTGGGACTCATAGATCCAAGCATAGCTGACGGGCTCCCGTTAAGGCTGGTGATAACGAAACGGGACCTGATAGAGGAGGCGCATCCCAACAGGAACGACTTCAACAGGATAACCAGGTCTATGGGGAGCAGGGCGACGTGCCTGGTCGATGACATAATCGCCAAAAATGCCGAAGAAGAGGAAGTAGATGGTGGATTCGAATTTGACTTCATGGCCCGGTTCTCATCCACAGCCGCCGAATACTACGAGGCCGAGCTTCCCGCCAAGATCCTCATAGACTATCTGGAGAACCAGAGATGAAGGAGCAACAAACCGGCGTCGTGTTGTGCCATCCGCTCCTCGACTGTAAATTTAGGTCTTCCGAATGGTTCAATCACGTATGCTGCAGGCCTCCGGCGCTCTCGCTGGAGGACCTCGTCCCGTTCGAGTCGGTCTCCCGCAGCCTGATGTCCCGCGTCCTGCCGGACAAGGGGATCGACTTCGTGTTCAGGTGCGGCCGGATAGTGACCGTGGGGGTCTTCGCCCCCTCCGGCACCCTCCTCCCCGAATACGGGGTGGACGGGACCGGGCGGAGGATCATGGCGACGGTGGGCGTCTCATACGAGCGCGATGACGAGAAATGGATGGCGCCGGACCTTCAGCAGCTCGTGGCGATCTACCGCGACTTCATAGAGCCCAGGTGGCAGGACGTGGGCGAGGAATACTACGTATCCGAGCCCGTCAACCTGCCCCTGCGCGTCCTGAAGGAGGGGGGAAGGCCGGCGAAGGCCGGGAGCCCCGCCCCAGGGGGCGCCGAGGCCGGGAGGCCTACGGCGCGCCTCCTCGACACCCTTTGGGCGTTTCACGACCCGTTCCTCTACCTCACCCCCGTCCCGAGAAGCCTGGATGTCGGGACGGGCGGCGCGTTTTTCAGCCACTCGCCTCTGCTGTCACTCCTTAGCGACCGCTTGGTCAGGGGCGCCCGGGGGCGTAGTGCCCCCCGACTTAGAGAAGCGGCGCCGGCAAGAGGGAACTACTGGGCGCAGTGGAAGATGCGCCCACGGTCGGGGTCCGGAGCCAGGGCGCCGAGCGACACGCTGGCCGTCAAGATGACGGGGCATGTCCGGCAAGGCCCTCGCCATGCTGGGCGACCTGTGGGACGGCAAGGCCTTCTCGGCCGGAGGGATAAGCTACGAGGTCGCGTCCGCGGCCGGTCGCACCGTCTCCATAACCGGATACGAAGGGGCGCCATCCGCTGTCCCGAGCACGGTGGCCTACAAGGGCTGGACCCTGTCGGTGGAGTCGGTGGGGAGCAAGGCGCTCCTCAGATGCACTTCGCTGACGTCTGCGGACCTGAGCAACGCGAAGACGCTGGCGTGCAAGTCGCTCGGCAACTGCACGTCGATAACGGACATCTCCTTCAGTGAGGGGCTGGAATCGATCGGGAGCTACGCCCTCACCGGCCTCTCATTCTATGACAGCGACGAGAAACTTGCGGTCACGTCGAAAGCCCTGAGGGGGCACTCGTTCTCTGAGACTGGCGTAAAGATGCATCTCATCTCCTGAAACCCAGAGGCTAAAAGGCCCCATCCTTCCGACGGTCAGGAAGCGGACGTTTTCCGACCGCGGATTTCTTTATATACTGTCGAGGGGGCCGGGGGCCCCCTCCCTTTCCGACCCGTCCTCGAACGGGGGTGCCTTTTCCGACCGCGCGGCGATCGCGGCCTCGATCTCGTCCTTCCTGCTGAGCGTGGTCTTGGGTATGTGCAGGTCGTCGGAGATGGACTTCCACGACCTCCCGTCCATGCGGAGGGCGGCCGCCGCGGAGATCGGCACGTCGTCACGCCTCCTGCGGCCCATGCGGACGCCTCTAGCCCGCCTCGCCTCCATGCCCTCCTTGGTCCTTTGGACGATGATCTCCCTCTCCCACTCGGCGATGGCACCGATTATCTGCATCTGGACCTTCCCCATCGGGGAGCGGAGGTCTATCTCGCCTATGTCCGCGCAGATCAGGCTCACCCCGTACGTCTGCAGGTCCTCCATGGTGATGTTCAGCTGCACCAGAGAGCGCATGACCCTGTCCAGCTTGGTCACCAGCACGGCGTCGAACCTGCGCTCCGAGGCGTCCTGCATCAGGGCCTTCCACCCGAGGCGGTTCGCGTCCTTGGCGCTGGCCTCGTCCGTGTACTCGCGGTAGACGCCGTAGCCCCTTGACTCGGCCATGGCCCTCAGGCGGGGGAGCTGGGCTGCCTCGTCCTGCTTCCTGGTGGACACGCGGGCGTAAAGCGCGACCATCATTCCTGATCACCCCGCCTTCCGGAGACCAATACCATGGACGTCGGAGTGCCCGGACTCGCGACGGGTCCGTTCGCGAGCAGATGCGCAGGCTATATCGCGTCCAGGGCGCCCACTACAAGAAGAACGTCTTCGCAGGTCCGTTGGCATGGTCCGGCAGAGCTTTCTTCCGGTTCAGCAGCAGTCTCGGCCCTCCTCGTCTTTTCCCGAAGAGCCCCCCGAACACCCCTTTCTTGGAAGACTGCGAGCTTGTTTTGTCTGTTGTGGCAGTTTGGTTTAATCTCCGTATTATTTTGATGTCCCGGGAGCAGTTCTTGAAGGCGTCTTTTCCTATTCTGACCGAGGACGGGATGGACACCGACATTAGTGATTTGCACCCCCAGAAGGTCTCGTCCCCGATGCTGGTCACCGACGAGGGAATCTCCACTGACTCCAGAGATTCGCACCCCCAGAAGGCCCTGTCCCCGATAATGGTCACCGACGAGGGAATCGTCACAGACGCAAGCGATTTGCACCCCCAGAAGGCCCTGTCCCCGATAATGGTCACCGACGAGGGAATCGTCACAAACGCAAGCGATTTGCACCCCCAGAAGGTCTCGTCCCCGATAATGGTCACCGACGAGGGAATCGTCACAAACGCAAGCGATTTGCACTTGTAGAAGGCCCTGTCCCCGATAATGGTCACCGACGGGGGGATCTCCACCTGCTCAAGGGAATAGAAATCTTCGAAGAAATATGGAGGTATAGACGTCACGCCTGCGGGGATGACTATATTTTCTCTCTGGCACATCCTTTTACGGCAGTGGCTTCTAACCCATTTGCTCTTCTCATCGTACGAATTGCAATTCATAATCAGGTTGGCGAATTCGGCGTCCCACGCCTTGCGCATCTCCTCTCGACGTCCGCGGGGTCGGCCCGGCGCCCTGAAAGTATCTCGTAGTTCTTCAGAGCCTCGAGGCCCGGCACCGTCCCGCTCGTCTTCAGCTGTTCCAGCATCCCCGGCGACCGGCAGATCTCCGCCACGGCGTCTGCGTACCAGACGTCGGCGTCCGCCCCATTAATCGCGATGATACTGCGGGCGTACTCCTGCGCCCTGCCGAGGTCACCCTCCCCGAGGTATGATTCCATGAGGGGCTTCAGGTTGGCCACCTGCCCGTCCAGGGACGACGCTGGGGGCGTGTCCCTTCTTATCATGATCTTCGTCCCGCAGTAGACGCAGAACCCGAACTCGCGGGAGTCGTCGAGCTGGACGTCCCCGTGGCAGCTGGGGCATTTTATCGCGACGATGGCCATGGGCTGGTCATCCGGAATGGCGTATTTCACACTGTCGAGCCGTTATTCCATGCGTTCCTTGCCACGTCTCGAGGCGGACTCCACGGATTCCTTGACGATCTTGCAATGCCGGCGAAGTAGGGCCGGCCGGAAATGTCACACTTTCGTGATGTAGCCATTCATCCTTAAATTAACTCTGCAGGACACATTCGGAATACGTCTCAAACATCGTTTGTTGAGCGCTATAGAATCTCCCTATGCGTTATCTAGCGACATGTGGACGTCCTTATCTTGGTGAAACAACAGATAGATGTTCCGATTCCATGTCGACAGTATTATAATCATGTAATACATCGGGGAATCAAACACTTTAAGAAATACATGGAGGGGAACATGAAGCCGATAATGACTATCAGCATTACATTAGCTGTCTTCGTGGCGATAGTCTTGTTCGTGTTGGTAGCGGAGGAATCTGCAGGTGAGACCGCAGCGGTCGAGCCGACCATTTATATGTGTGAAAATGATACCGGATACCAACTGAATACTATTTCCGCGTCGCCTACTGGAGTTAACGCGTACAGGGTGACCATCGAAGGGGGCCCTGATGGGCGCTATACCGGCACCTTGAAGAATCCGGTTTACTCGTCTTCGTCGACAATAGTCGTGAAGATGGAATGGCTCATCACTAGAAACAGCTATGTCAACAACTCTAAATACATACTGAGCTGGGATTCATGGGGCAAGACAACTGACCAGTCTGTCCTCGATGGTAAAACCAGGGTGGGGGAGATAGGCGAGGGCCGCCTCTTGATGCAATACAAGGACGGGGGCTCCTGGAAGACCTTGGGCGCGGTTATGAAGGCGGCAGAGTACAACGAGGTTGAGGTCCCGTCCGACCTAGTCAATCGCGGGACCTCCTTCAGGCTAATCACCTTCACCGAGTACACATACAAATACGAATACGTTACGTACACACGCAACACTGGGGAATGGATAGCCGGGTTCATGTTCCCGATCTCCAATATTTT
>JAFZXW010000175.1 GCA_017616575.1 Candidatus Methanomethylophilaceae archaeon | reverse complement strand
TCCCGGACCCCGTGGGGGCGTACAAGGAGTGGCTCAGGGTGTTGAAGCCGGACGGGAAGATGATCCTCTTCGATGCCAACTGGTGGCTGCACTTCTACGACGAGGAGTACAAGAGGCTGCACGAGTCCAAGATGGAGGAGATGAAGGAGAAGCTAGGCGCAGCGCCTGAGCCCGGCGAGGGCTATCCGCACACCTACCAGGGCGCCGACCCCAGGATCCTGTGGGAGTTCGCCAAGGATCTGCCGCTCAGCCATTTCCGCCGCCCCTCGTGGGACGTCCAGACGCTGGCGGAGCTGGGCGTGCGTTCGGTCAAGGTGGACATCGACGCGTCCTCGCCCTCTCCCGACGGGGACGGCAGGACGCTCCCGGACTCCTTCGTCCTGACCATCTCGAAGAAGCAGGAATGAGATGGCCGGCGACGAGGACCTGAAGTCGATGCTGGGGGAGCCCCATGCGGCCATACGCCGTATGGTGATGCCCTTTCTGATATCGATCATCGTAGTCCAGATCAACGTGTTCACGGACACGTTCTGGGTGTCCGGCCTGGGCATCGGGGCCGTCTCGGGGATGACCACGGCGGTGCCGATAAACGGCGTGTTCTCCAACATAGCCGTCGGCTTGTCCGTGGGCGCCGTGGCAACCATGGCCTACCGGCTGGGCGCGGGGGACAGGGACGGGGCGTCCCGCCTGGCCGGCAACGCGATATTGACGGGGGTTCTGCTTTCCATCCTCGCTTCCCTGATCATCGTCCTGCTTCTCGATCCGCTCGTGGATTTCATGGGCGCCGGCGACGTCCGCGAGGAGGTCTTCGACTACACCCTGCCGATGATAATGATGTCGCCGTTCGTGGTGCTCAACACGGTCTTCGGCGGGCTCCTCCGCGCCGAGGGCAACGCCAAGAGGTCCACCGCCGTACAGATGTCCGCGGCCGTGTTCAACATGGCCCTGGACCCGCTGCTGATCTACGGGCTGGGCATGGGCCTCATGGGCGCAGGCCTCGCCACGGCGTTGTCGTCCTGCTTCGGGCTCGCGCTTGCCGCGCACTGGTACCTGCGGGGGAGGACCGCGGTGCCGATAAGGAGGGGCGACCTCGCCCTCGGAAAGGACGTAGGGAAGGAGCTGATGACGGTGGCGGGCCCGCGCACGCTGGAAGGCCTCGTGATGTCCGTGACCGTCCTCTTCCAGAGGGTTTTCATAATAATCGCCAGCGGGACGCCGGGGGTGTCCTTGTTCAACGTCCCCTTCAGGTACGTGAACCTGTCCATGTGCCCCAGCGAGGCCACCGGAATGGCGATGGTCCCGGTCGCGGCCGCCGCCTATGGCCAGAAGGACCTTGCGAAGATGAAGTCCGCCATGATGTACGCCTTCAAGCTGTCCCTAGGCTTCGCGGCCGTTCTGACCGTGGTCCTATTCGCCCTCTCGGGGCCGCTTATCAGCCTGTTCATGTGGGACCCGTCCATGGACGAGTGGAGGGACGCGTTCATGTGGAACATGGCGATGTACAGCGTGATCCTGCCGTTCTTCTCGGTCCAGACGATGGGGTCGTCCTTCCTTCAAGCGATGAAGCGCTCTAAACGCCCTATGGAGGTCACCATGATCGTGGGGTTCGTCAGGCTGGGGCTGTTCTGGGCCGCCAGCGCCTACGACTACCGGGCGATAACGTACGCGCTGATCGCCTCCTATGTCATTTCCGCTTTGCTTATGATCATAATGGCGAGGCACGAGTTCAAGGTCATCGAGAAGAAGGCCGCAGCCTCTGGCGCCTGAACGTAGGACGGCCGTCCGGCGTTCCGCGGGGCATGCTGGCCAATTTCGCGACGAAAGTGTCGTAGGACGTTTGTATCACGTTTAGTCCGCCAGGGGTCCTACAGGGGTCATACAGCCCGAAGAGCCATTTCTACTGTGGCGGGAGCCGGTGTTGGTATGGATTCTTAATCCTTGGACACCATGTCCGGACCATGTCGGAGATCAGATGCCCCAAATGCGGGACCTTCTTCCAGATAGACGAGTCGGATTACGGAAAGATAGTCAGCCAAGTCCGTGACGCCGAGTTCTCTAAGGAGATGGCGTTCCGCGTGCAGCATTACGAGAAGGAGAAGGCGGACGCGATCTCCCTCGCCAGGGCCGAGGACGAGAAGGCGCATTCCGAGCTCCTCAACAAGACCAGGGAGCAGCTGAACGACGAGATCAGGTCCAGGGACAAGGAGATAGCCGACCTGAAAGCTGCGATCGAGAAGTTCGCGCTCGAGAAGGCTATGGCGGTGAAATCGGCGGAAGATGCCAAGGACGGCACCATACAGAAGATGGACTCCGAGATCTCCGGTCTGAGGGCGAGGATAGACAGGTTCGAGCTGGAGAAGGCCATGGCTGTGAAGTCGGCGGAGGACGCCAAGGACGGGACCATCCAGCAGATGGAGGCCGAGATAGCCGACCTGAAAGCGGAGCAGTCCAGATGGGACAGCGAGAAGAGGCTGGCGCTGTCGGAGGCCGAGAACAGGAAGATAGAGGAAATGAACTCCAAGGACAAGGAGATCTCCGATTTGAAGGCCAAGATGGAGCAGGACGGGATCGCCATGAAGGTCCGCTACGAGGCCCAGCTCAAGGCGAAGGACGAGGAGGTCGAGTTCTACAAGGACTTCAAGGCCAGGCAGAGCACCAAGATGGTCGGCGAGTCCCTCGAGAGGTTCTGCGAGAACGAGTTCAACAAGCTCCGCCCCGCCGGGTTCCAGTCCTCTTATTTCGAGAAGGACAACGAGGTATCCGGCTCCGGCTCGAAGGGGGACTACATCTTCAGGGAGGCCGCGGACGGCGTGGAGTTCGTCAGCATAATGTTCGAGATGAAGAACGAGGCCGACCAGACCGCCACCAAGCACCGCAACGAGGACTTCTTCAAGGAGCTGGACAAGGACCGCAACGAGAAAGGCTGCGAGTATGCCGTGCTCGTGAGCATGCTGGAGCCGGACAGCGAGCTTTATAACACCGGGATCGTGGACGTGTCCCACAAGTATCCGAAGATGTACGTCGTCAGGCCGCAGTTCTTCATTCCTATCATAACCCTCATAAGGAACGCGTCCAGGAGCTCTCTGGAGTACAAGAGGGAGCTCGTCGACGCCAGGAACCAGAACCTGGACGTCACCGACTTCGAGGAGAGGATGAACAGGTTCAAGGACGGGTTCTCGAACAATTACCGTCTCGCCAGCGAGAGGTTCTCCACCGCCATCGACGAGATAGACAAGACCATCGACCATCTTCAGAAGGTGAAGGAGAACCTCCTCAAGTCCGAGAGGCAGCTCAGGCTGGCCAACGACAAGGCCCAGGACCTTTCCATAAAGAAGCTGACTAGGAACAACCCGACAATGGCGAAGAAGTTCGAGGAGCTGAGGAAGGATTCCGAGCGAGGAGGGATCCCGTCTTCTCCGGCCATGGGTCCGAGAATGTCTAGCTCTGGGCCCATGGAAGGAGACGAGGAGGGCAGTTCTCGCAGTTCCTCTTACAGGGACTGCATCTCCTCGTCGCTTAACGCCCCTTCGAGGATTATGTGGGGGCGCCCCATGTCGTCGATCACACGGCATTCCACGCCGTACACGCGACGGATGGACTCTTCGGTAAGAATCTTCTTGGGAGTGCCCACCCCGTATATGACTCCTGGAGCCGCCATCATTACGATTTCGTCGGCGAATTTCGCAGAGATGTTGAGGTCGTGGGATATCATCAGGACGATCATCCCGTTCTGGACCGCCAGCTCCCTGAGGAGTTCCGTGACCTGGATCTGGTGGCGGACATCCAGATTGGACGTCGGCTCGTCCAGTATGAGGAGTCTCGGTGTCTGTGCAAGCCCTCTTGCGATGGCGACTTTTTGATGCTGTCCGGCGGAAAGGTCTTTGAAGTTGCGAAAGGCGAGGTCCTTTATCCCCATCATGTTCATCGAGCGTCTCACTATCTTACGGTCCAGCTCGGAGGTCCTGCCTAGCTGCTGATGAGGATGGCGACCCATCATCACCGTGTCGAAGACGGTCATCGAGAACAGGTC
>JAFZXW010000174.1 GCA_017616575.1 Candidatus Methanomethylophilaceae archaeon | reverse complement strand
GTCCTGTCCCGGGTTCAGCGCCAACCCCGTGGAGGACTGGGCGATCCCCGTGTTCGAGGAGTTCGACCATTGGGAGATCTTCTCCGAGGCGTGCCATTCGTTCCTTTATTGCCTTGGGGAGCTGGAGGAGGTCCTGCCTTCCTACGACATGACGTATTCCGTCCACACCCCCATCTGCGACGTGAACCTGGCCGCCGTCTCCGACTGCATAAGGGAGGCTTCTTTGAACGAGGTCGTCCGCACCGCGGAGCTCGCGTCCGAGCTGGAGATAACGATGTTCACCGTCCATCCAGGCTTGTTCTCGCTATCGGTCCCTGGCATAGAGGAGCGCTCTTTGGAGATAGCCAGGGAGTCCATGAGGTATCTCGACAGGGCCTCCGCCGAGTACGGCGTGACGTTCGCGATAGAGAACATGCCCAGCCTTCCGTTCTTCATCGGGAGGACCGCGGAGCAGCTGGCGTCCGTCATCGAGGGGACGGACCTATCCGTATGCTTCGACATAGGCCATGCGAACACCACCGGCCAGATCGACGCCATGATCGACGCTTTCAAGGACAGGATAGCCAACGTCCACATCCACGACAACGACGGCGGCTCGGACGCCCATATGACGATCGGCGATGGGGACATAGACTTCGGGCACGTCCTTCGGAGGCTGTCGTCCTACAGCGGCAATTACATCATCGAGTCCAAATCCTTCGAGTCCGCCGTCGAGTCCCAGGATCGCTTGGAGCCCATGCTGTCCTGAACCCATGTCGGGATCTCGTGGATCCTGCGGAAGCCGTCCTTAAGGCACTTGGCGAGCTTGAGGACGCTTATGAACCCGATGATTATGCATGCGATGAGGATGAACCCGTAGATGGTCGTCCCGACCGCGGCAACCAGTATGCTGGTGTAATCGACCAGGAAATGGAACATTATCGACGCGTATGCGCCGAACCTGACGAACAGGTAGGACATCACCAGCCCCGAGAATATCATGGGTATGACCTTCGCCGCCCCCCAGCCGTCCATGTGGGCCAGCCCGAACACCACCGACGAGGCGATCATGAAGATTAACGCGGCCTTGGTGATGCCTGTCCCTCCGAGGAGGTACCTGGGCCAGTCCCTCTTGTTGCTGAGGGCGGCCACCACGGCCATGGGGATCCCTATCGGGATTATGCGGGAGACCACCTCCTCCCATACCGCGGCGTTCGCGTAAGAGAGGAACGACTCGGGGGACAGGTCTACGGGCAGCCCTTCGGGAATCGCTATGGTGTAGCCGAGGGAGCCTTCCACGGCTGCTATGATCAGGACGACGACCATGTCCGCGGTGAACATCAGCGACACCCAGAACAGCGACGTCCGGCCTATGCTCTCGACGTAGTTGGGGCTCCGCCGGTCGAATATGGCGCGGGACTGGTACAGCATCGCCAGGCCGGAGGCTATTATCACGATCACCAAAAGGACCCAGTATGCCTGCAGGCCGGCCCCCGTCAGCGTCCCTAGGCCGATCCTGGAAGGGAGCAGGACGAACATGTCGAGCGCCAGTCCCTTCGCCGCGTCCAGCGTCTCCGGGAACCATATCAGCATGCAGGCCGCCTCTATGGCCAGCATCGCGAGGACGAACGGGACGGCTATGAAGATGGCCTTGTCCAGCGCCTGGGCGTCCTTCCTGGTTTGTCTAAGGTCTTTCCCGCACTTCCCGCAGAAGTCGTACCCTTGGTCGGCGTACGAGCCGCAGAGGTCGCACCCCCTCAGGGGGCTTCCGCACGCGGGGCAGTAGCGGTACCCGTCCTTGGCGGCCTGGTCGCATTTTCCGCAGGTCATGTCTCGAGAAGCGCGACGATCCCGTCGCACCTTTCCACCTCTATGAGCGCGAGGAGGCTCTTTCTGTATTTCGATATGTCGCGTATCTGCGCGGCGATGTAGGCCTCCCTGCTGGAGGAGACCTCGCGGTAGCCTCTGATCCTGTTGACAAAAGCGTCCCATTGGACGGCGAGCTCCTCCGGGGTCTCCGCGGGGAAGCCCGTCTTAAGGCCTTTCTTGGCATGGTGGTGCTCCCTCACGAAGTCCAAGGTCTTCACGGTGCCGCAGTACAGCTCGGTGAACTCCTCGTCGTTCATGTCCAGGGGGATGACCGTCATGCCTTCCTTGGCGCACAGGTCCACCAGCTCGCACACCGCCGGCGACGGGAGCTCCACCTGCCCGAACCTCTCCATGAGCTTGGCGTAGACGAGGTCCAGCTCCCCGACCTCGGGGTCGTCATCTATCTCGGCCCGTCTCTCCACCGCCTGGATCCCCTCTATTCCTAAGGACGTCCCGTAAGCCTCGTACTTCCCGAAGGCGTCGCGGACCTTCTCGGCCTCGGACTCCAGGCCGCTCACGAAAGGCAGGATGTCCACGTCGCAGCCGCCGACCTTCAGCGATATCATTTCCTGGTCCTCCTGGAGGCCACGAGGTCGGTCAGGTCGCCGGGGGCGTCCATCTTCTTCAGCTCCTCGTTGGACATGACCACGGTGCCGTCTATGTTGTCCCTCTCCCGTCTGTGTTCCACGATCATGATCGAGAACCCGTCCATTATCTTGGAGATCTCGGACGCGACTATGGCTTTCTGGACGATTTTGCTCTCGTCGGAGCCGAGGCCGGTGAGCATGAGGGACCTCCCGTCCTGGGTGACGGCCTCGAACGGGCTCCGGACCACCGGGAAGACGTCGAACCCGAGGTGGGAGAGCTGCCTCAGGGCGAAGAGGTCCGGCGTGTCGCGCACGGCCCTGTCCTCCTTCCCTCTTTCCTCGCTCTTGAACGTGAACGGGTCTATCGGCTCGATGATGGGGAGGTCCAGGTACTCCTCTATCCTGAGGGCGGCGTCGATCATCGCCCCCATCCCGGACTCGTACATCTGTATGGTGCGCCTGGAGACCCCTGCGGTCTCGGCGAGGGTGCCCAGGCTTATCCCCCTGTCCTCCCTCGCCCTCTTCAGAAGGTCGCTGTCCAGTTTGACGTACAGGCCGCCGGGGGCGGCGAATATGAACGGAGGCGCGTCCTCCAGCAGCAGGTCGGCTAGGGTCTCGTTGGAGACGATGGAGATGTTGAACCTGGAGTATACGATCCCCGTCTCCAACGTCGAGGAGCTGGAGCGCTCCCCGGTGACGAGGGGCGTGGCTCCGAGGGCGTCGGCGAGGGTCTTCATCTCCTCCGCGTTTTCCTTCGAGAACGCGTCTATGTTGCTGAGGACCTTGACGATGAGTATCTTCTCGTCGAGCCTGGCGACTATGTCGAAGCAAATCCCCCTGATGTTCAGCGCTGAGGAGACGTCGAATCCGGCCTTGGCCAGTATGGCCCTGGTCGTGTTGATGAGCTCGTTGCGCCCCATGCCGGGACGATGGCCTTGTTCGGCTATACTTTTATCGCCTTCAGATGGCCTGGGCGCCATTTTCGGACGTCTCCGCCATAATCCTGTTCGGCAATAGGCCGTTTTCAGAAAAAACGCGTCACTCGTCGCGATGCGGACGATAAGTGAGGAATCATGATGTTTGAGGCCCCCCGTAAAGGAGGGCCCCATGGCCTTTCACTGGATCTCGATGCGGGTCCCGGCGGGCTTGGCCACCACGGACTCCAGGGAGACCTCCAGGAGACCGTTGTTGTACACGGCTTTGGCGGTGGTCGGGTCGACCTCGCTGGGGAGCCCCACGTCCTTGTGGAAGCGCTTGTCTCCGTTGTCCACGTCGATGGTCAGGACCGTCCCGGCGCATTCGAGGCTTATGTCCTTCTTCTCCACCCCGGGGATCTCGGCGACAACCCTGACTTTGCCGTCCTCCTCGGATACGTCGGTGAAGGGCTCCCTGACCGAGGCGAGCTGGGGCCTGAGGAGGGAGCCGTCGGTGTTCCCGAACTCCTTCACGTGCCTGACCCCGTCTGGACCCTGGTACATGGTGTACCCGTACGTCTTCACGCCGGGCCTGTCCGCGTCGAAACGGGCGAAGATGTCCTCCATCCTCCTGTTCATGCTCTCGAAGCTTCCGAAGAAGCCGTCCCAGATGTCGTCTGCGCTCATGCTGCTCACCTTCCTTCGTTCTCTTCCATTTCTCTTTCATGTTCGTCGTAAAGGGTTTGGGAAAGGGTTTCGGATCGGGACTTGTAGTCCTTGAGCTTCTTCCTGGATTCCGGGCCGAACTTGTCCATGGCCTTCTCGAAGTCCGTGGCCTCGACCTTGCAGGAGGCTATCTCCTCCTCGGTCGGCATCTTGCCGCCGGCTACCAGGCGCCTGACCGCGTTCATGACGGCCTCGTTGCATATGGCCGCGATGTCCGCCCCGGTGCAGCCCTCGGTCTTCTCCGCCAGCGCGTCCAGGTCCACGTCCTCGCCCATCGGCCTCTTGCCGGTGTGGAT
>JAFZXW010000173.1 GCA_017616575.1 Candidatus Methanomethylophilaceae archaeon | reverse complement strand
GTCGACTTCCGCACGGATTTCTTATTTCCTGATATTAATTGGCGTCAATATCATCATTATTCTAAATTAATTTACTAAGTAAAGTAATCTACTTAATTAATAATAATTTATGGTTCTTCGTGTGCCAAAATCGGAGGATGGCCTTTTCAACCGTCAGTACGTCCGTTCTCGGCAAGCCATATTATCCCTCTCGCCAGACGTCCGTCGGGATCCGTGAAATGCCCTCCCCGCTCCTTGACGTAGATCATGCGCGAGACGCCGGGATCTTGCTTGAGGAGCATCTCCTGCCTAAGGTAGCATTCCCCGATGGTTGACATGGGGGGTCTTCCTGACCCGGATTCCTTGCCGCCCAGGCTCAGATACACCGAGCTTTCGGGCGGGACTGCGCGAGATTCGACAAACTTGTCCCACCCTTCGTACCACAGCGATCCTGAACAGCAGGCTGCTCCGGTGAAGACATCGCTGGAATATAGGGCCCATAACGCGAAAAGTCCGGCCAGGGAATAGCCGGCGATAAGGGAGCCTTCCGGTGCAGCTTCCTCGATCTCTTCCAAAGACTCCCTTCCCAAGCCTCCGAAGGAACGTCCGCCGGCCTCGGACGGCCAGGGGGAGAAGTCGTCGAACCAGCTGTCGGACTCGAAGACAAGAAGCGTCAAGGGAATGTCGCAGGTCACATCGATCACACGGCTGGCAATAGTCTCCCCGGAACCTTTCATGGAAGCGATGACTATTGTCGGCCCCCCTCCCTTCGAGACGTATCTGCGCATTTCCATACGGAGGCGATGCAATAGATGTTGATAACCCATGCCGAACAGATATCGTCTCCAACGACGATACGGTCATATGGACCTGCTTCCGTTCTTCAAGAGCGTCCTTGACCAGGATAAGGCGCCGATAGTCATCTGCGACCTCGGCCACGCGATAGTCTACATGAATCCGGCTGCTATCGACCATTACTCTGACGGCGGAGGGGAACTTCTCGTCGGAAGGTCGGTCATGGACTGCCACAGCCCCGAGTCCCGCAGGAGGATCGCCCAGGTCGTGGACTGGTTCGCCAAGGACGAGTCGCACAACGTCGTCCACACGTTCTATAGCGAAAGCAGGTGCAAGGACGTGTACATGGTGGCCTTGCGCGAGGGAGGAAGGCTGATCGGCTATTACGAGAAGCACGAGTCGAGAGTCCGGGATCCAGGAGGGTTCTACGCCGGAATCGCGGACAGAGCCGTTGATTCCAAGCCATCAGATTAATACTAGCCGTCGGATTATCGGCCATGTTCCGCACGATGAGCCTTGACGAGATCCCTCCGAAAGAGATATACGTCCTCGACACCGAGACCACCGGACTGGAAGGGGCTCCGAAGGACCTCGTCCTGGACGTGGGGATATGCAGGGTCCGCCTTGAAGAGGGCGTCGTCGAGGACTGCTACGATTCCGTTCTCGGCTACGACGTCGACGACTGGGACGACTACCTCCGCTCCGCATGGATTTTCGGCCATTCCGACCTCACCCTGGACGACGTCGCGTTCGCCAGGAAATCCGCTTCCCAGGTGATGGAGGAGGTCAGAAGGATCCTCAAGGGCAAGGCGGTCGCCACCTACAACATGGAATACGACCTCGGGAAGTTCCTGTACCGCGAGCCTTGGAACATGCGCGGATGGTTCAACGAGTGCACCGACATCATGAAGGCCGCCACCCCGGTCTGCAAGGTCCCCAACCAGTACGGGTACAGGGACTACCAGTATCCCAAGCTTGAGGTCGCCTACGAGCGGATAACCGACGGGGATCCGGCCGGCCTCCATGGGAAACAGGACCACAGGGCCCTGTCCGACGCCAGGGCCGCATCCTGGGTCATGGTCCAGATGTACCGCGACGGGACTTACAAACCGTACGCCTCTCCCGGGGCTTGAGATTGGCCCTAGAAGGGGTCCGATATCTCCAGATAATCGAAACTGACGCCCCATCGCCCAATGTTTATCTAACTACACGGTGTAAGACGCATCAGAGCCCATACGGGCATCTGGGGTGATAGAAATGGACAAGTCTTACGCGGCGCTGGCTGTCGCGCTCGCGGCGATGGTGGCAACGGTAGCGGCCCTCGTCCTGCTGTCCGACGACGGCGATATCGAAGACGACATCATCGTGAACAAGCAGTGCAGGGTGACCATCGACGGAGACGGTTATACCAAATTCATGCTCAACGGCAACGGTCCGTGGGGAGATTCGGAAGGAGATTACGACGTAGGGGCCTCGATCTCACTCGAGGCCGTCACAGACGTCGGCCACTTCGACGGGTACTACGTCGGCGGCAAGCGCGTATGCTCCGACACGTCATACGCGTTCACCGTGGATTCTGACGTATCTGTCCGTCTTGTCACCAAGGACGTCGCCGTCTTGAAGCTGGACGGCGGCGACTGCAGGATCTACCTCGACGGCGTCGACGTCGGAAACGGCTGCGAGAAGGCGGTGACTGTCGGCACCCGGTTGACCGCATATGCGGTGGCCGGCGAAGGCAGAATCGTCACCGGCTGGACAGGATCTTGCGGCTCCTCCTCGCCGGTATGCGCCTTCAGCGCCGATTCGGACAT
>JAFZXW010000172.1 GCA_017616575.1 Candidatus Methanomethylophilaceae archaeon | reverse complement strand
CTTTGGACGTCTGAGGCCGATGCATCAGGTATAATACCGTGCTACTGGTTCAAGGCCTTGTGATGGGTCCAGACAATTCAGGAAAACATATGGTCGAGGAGGAGCGGAGGGGTTTCGTTTTCAACACGTCCGAGGGCGACCTCGACATGTCTATCGACGAAGTCATAGAACTTGCTGGCAGAGGGGATCCCGATGGCTTGTACGCGTTAGGAATGGCGTACCTGTTCGGATGGGACGTCGAGGAGGACCAGGAGAAGGGGTACCTGTACTTGGAGAGGGCGATTTCCGCAGGCCAGACCGAGGCGATGACTCTGGCCGTGAGGCTCTTCATGCAGGGGGAGTACCAAGGCATCGGCCCGGAGCGCGCCGCCGAGCTCGCCATCGAAGCCGCCCGCGACGGGATCCCGGACGCCCAGTTGTACGCAGGCCTGGCATACATGGACGGCGTGTCCGTCCCGCAGGACTACGCGGAGGCGGCCAGGCTGTTCAGGCTCTCCGCCAATCAAGGCAATTCGGAGGCGAGGACCAACCTGGCCTACATGTTCCAGGAGGGCCTGGGTGTGGAGAAGGACGAGTCCAAGGCCTTCAAGCTCTACAGGGCCGCCGCGAACGCCGGCAACGTCAACGCCATGTTCCATCTGGCGGTTTGCTACGAGTTCGGTGTCGGCGCTCGCAAGGATGTCATGTCCGCCGCGGAATGGTACGGGAAGGGCTCGGACCAGGGCGACGCCTTCGCGACGGAGCGCCTGGGGTTCCTCTGGTCGGAAGGGTTCGGAGGAAACGGTCCCGACGCGTCGAAGGCTTTCGAGCTGTTCCTGAAGGCGGCCATGGAAGGAGTCACCACCGCGATGGCCACCGTGGGGCGCTGCTACATGGACGGTTACGGGACGGAGAAGGATGCCGGCGAGGCGGCGAAATGGCTGAGGATGGCCGCAGACAACGGAGACGCCGACGCTTCGGACCTGCTCTCCAGCCTCGGGAAGCAGGCATGAGCGTCGTTCTTCTTCCTCGGGGACGACGACGGATACCATCTGGTTCTCCAAGCCCCAGACAGCCAGCTGTTGAAGTATAGGGCATATGGACTCTCCCTTGCTAGTGACCGAGTAGACGACCTTCGACCTCCCTTCCGAGGCGTCTCTGCGGACCATCCCGTCGGACTCGAGCTCCTTCAGCTGCTTGGACAGGATCCTCGGAGTGACCCCGCCGATCCGCCTCTGGAGCTCCGAGAACCTCATGCTCCCGTCTTTTACGAGCATGCACAGGATGGTGGTCTTCCATCTCCCCTCTATGACGGACATGGCGGCGTCCACCGCGCAGTCGTATCTGGGTCTCTCGCCTTGCATATGGCAATATCATAATGATATTAGATAATCCTTGCCGATATGAAGGTTGATGATTTGCGATTATTACTTGTATTCAGGACGCATGGCTGTCAGCATGGGTATTGGGGCCGCCGATGCCGGCAAGCGGCCGGGGGTTCCGATATCGGATGGGGGGTTCGGATGGTAAAGACCGCCATATTGTACGCTTCAGGGATGACGAAGAACACCAAGAGGCTGGCAGAGTACATAGCCAAGAGGGTCGACGGGGACCTGTTCGACCTCAAGGAGATGACCCTTATTGACGTGAGCAATTACGAGACCGTCGTGTTCGGCACGGGAATCCACGCCGGCAAGCCTTACAAGCAGGTCCTTGGCTACGTAAAGGCCAACAAGAAGTCCTTGGAGGGGAAGGACGTCAAGCTTTTCATCTCCTGCATGTACAACGACGAGAAGGGGAAGCAGCAGTGCGCCAAGGTTTCCAAAGAGTTCGGGATCCCGGACGCCGTGTTCTTCAACAAGAAGGAGAAGGAGATGAACGAGGACGGGTTCCCCGCGTCCGTCGACGCTTTCATTGCGAGGTTACGATGTCTACCCTACTGATTTTCCTGGTTATCTATGCGATTTTGAACCTGCTGGCCATGGCCGCGTACTTCTCGGACAAGAGGAAGGCGGAGAAGGGCGAGTGGAGGACCCCGGAGGCCACGCTTCTCCTGTGGGCCTTGGTCGGGCCGTTCGGCGCCGCCGCGGGGATGTCCCTGGCCAGGCACAAGACGAGGAAGGCGAAGTTCAAGCTCGTCTACGTCTTCCTTGTCCTGCACCTGATAATCATCGGCTGCCTGTTCTTCTTCAAGGTGTTTTGATCAATGAGGGGGGATCCCCCCTCTGTTTTCATCGTCCGGTCATGGACAACGTCTTGGCAGCGCCTTGGAACGCGTGACCTCTCAGGTTCGCGGCCGTGGCCTTCAGGGTCTTGCCCTCCGCGTCTAGGAACTTGTACCCGTAGAACGCGTTGTCCCCTATGCTGGAGACCGACTGTCCGACCGCCAGGCTCGTTATCTTGCCGCATCCGCTGAACGCGCTCTTGCCGACGGTCTTGACGCCGTTCGATATCACGACCGAGTCCAGCTTCGCGCACTTGTAGAATGCGTAAGCCCCGACCGTGGAAACGGTCCCGGGAATCGTAAGATCCGTGATCCTGTTGCAGTATGGGAACGCCTTGGTCCCGATTTCCACGACCCCTGAGAGGTCCAGGCTTGTGAGTCCGGTGCAGTTGTAGAAAGAGTTGGTCCCGACGGTTATACCGTTACCGGTTAGTTCGACGGTCTCCAGGCCCTTGCATTCGCTGAACGCGCTCGTGCCTATGGAGGTCCCGTTTCCGTGTACTGTCAAGGTCTTCAGGGCTTTGCATCCGTAGAAAGCGTATGAAGACACGGTCTTCACGGATTCGTTAATTTCGAGACTGGACAACGAGGAGCACTTGGCGAAGGCTTTGGACCCTATCGTCTCCACATTCTCCAGTTTCAAAGATTTCAGGCTGCTGCAGCCGTAGAACGCCTTTGCGCCTATGGACGTCACCTGGAAGTATCCGGCGCTGGTCTTTACTTTAGAGGGAATGACGACGTCGACGGGATCGCCTTCGTATCCGACGACGGCCAGCTGCCTGTCCGCGGCCAAAGAGGCTGTTACGGCGTACTTGATGGAGCCCTTGGTGAACGTGAATCCCTTGACGAACTTGGTGGACAGGACGAGATTGGACGGGGTTCCCTTGAAAGTGTATCCGGAGATCAGGCCGGGCGTGGGGCTCAAGGCTGTCTTGCCGTCGGCGTCGTAGAATGAGCAGCCTCCGAATGCGTCGGTTCCAATCGTCTTCACCGTGGATGCAATTTTGACGTTCTTCAAGGGGCATCCCTGGAAAGCCTTCGCGCCAACGGATTTCACGCCGTCGCCGAGGTCGAGGCTCTCGATCCCGCTCTTATAGAACGCGTAGGTCCCTATGGACTTCACCGTGCCGGGGACCTCCAGCGACCTCAACGAGCCGCAATACGCGAACGCCTTGCTACCGATGCTCTCGACGTCCGACCCGATGATGACATGCCAGACGCTCCCGAACTGGTAGAAGGCCTTGCTCCCGACGGATGTAATCCCTTCCTCGATGACTATCATCTCCGTCTCGTCGCTGTACTGGTTCCAAGGGGCGTCCGTGCCACCGTCTATTGCTCCATCCCCATAGAACACCAGGGCGCCGTCTTCGAACGAGAATTTCACAGGCTCGTAGGCGTCCGCGGCTAAAGGCGGAGGAGTCAGCCCATCGGGATGATGGGATTGATAGAAGGGTACGCCATGGAATCCAACGGTGTTGCTTCCGGCGAGGAGGTATGTGTCATCTATCCAATCCTGGTCGTCCCATGTGACGTCCACGGCGTACCATTTCCCGTTCTCCATCTGCACCATGTTGTACATGTGGCCGTCCACTTCGCCTTGGCTGTTGGTGGCGGTGCCAGTGACGCCGACGCAAGGGATGCCGTGCAATTGGCAGAGGGCAAGGAAGGTCTTGGCGTATCCTTCGCAGACGACGATGTGGTCCCCTGTCACTGCATTGTACAGGCTGTAGCTCTTCTCGCTGTTGTCTCCGTAATCATATTCCAACATGTCGCACACGGCGTCATGGATGGAAGTGACGGCGGCCAGCCTGCTGCTTTCGTCCACAGGCACGGAGAGCAGGGCGTTCATGAGCTTCACATCCTCGGATTCGTCGTCGGAGAACAGCGGGGTGTGAACCACCGTCACCGTGATGTAATTCTGGTATCCGTCGAACATCAGCCCTATGCTCAATGAGCCGTCGCCATGGTTACCAAGGACCCATTCGCATGTCAAGGCCTGGTTGACGTCGCCCTTGTAATAGTTAACGCAAGGGACCAGTTCTTCGAAACTCATGCTGCTGTACGGTTCCGGCAGAGAGATCGGCGTATCGGGGCCGGCCTCCGACCTGGCGCCGTCGTATATGATTTTCCCCAAAGGGTCCAGCTGGTCGTAGTACCATCCGCCCTCGGACTCCGCGTCGGCTTCCGCGTAGGCGAAGCAGACCGTCGCCAGGACGGCGGCCAGCGCGAATGCCGATGCGATAGTGATGAATTGTCCCTTTATCTAACTCATGCATACGCATCCACGTGTGTAAATAAATCTGATTCCGGCTACGGCATCTTTGAAATACGACGACCGGATTGGTTTTCCAGGTGTCTTCATGCGCGCGGCTTTGTATGCCAGGGTATCCACGGACGACCAGGCCAGGGAGGGCTTCTCCCTCGACGCGCAGGTGAAGAGGATGACCGCCTATTGCAGGGTCCGCGGGTGGGAGGTCGCCGACATATACCGCGACGAAGGCTACTCCGGCCGTTATGACGACCGTCCGGAATACACGAGGATGATGTCGGAATCCGACAGATGGGATATTTTGCTGGTCCTCAAGATGGACCGTATCCACAGGAACAGCGTCAATTTCGCCAAGATGATGGACCGTCTCCGCGCCGAGGGGAAGGATTTCAACTCCATGCAGGACAAGTTCGACACCACCACCGCCATGGGCAGGTTCGTGATGGACATCATGCAGCGCATCGCCCAGCTGGAGAGCGAGCAGATAGGGGAGAGGGTGAAGCTCGGCATGACCTTCAAGGCGAAAGGCGGCGGCGGGCATCTAGGATCCGGGCATCCTTATGGCTACGAGTATTCCGGGGGGTCTATGAAGGTCGTGGAGCCGGAGGCGGCCGTGGTGAGGGACGTGTTCAACATGAGGCTCCGCGGCTCCACATACTCCGAGATCGCCGATTACCTCAACAAGTCCGGGGTGCCGACCAAGAGGGGCGGGACCTGGAGGCCGCAGACGGTGTCCAACATGATACGCAACCCCGTGTACGTGGGATACGTGGATTGGAACGGAATAATCCGCAAGGGGGACCAGGAGCCCGTCGTCCCGATGGAGAAGTTCGTGGCTTTGAACGGTCCTCTGGAGGAGAAACGATGCGCGCGGCGGTGTACGTCAGGGTCTCGACCGAGGAGCAGGCCGCCGAGGGATATTCCCTGGAGGCGCAGAGATCCGTCCTGGAGGACTATTGCATCGCAGAGGGATGGGACGTTCACGGCGTCTACGAGGACGACGGTTATTCCGGCAGGAACGACAAGCGCCCGGCGTACCGGAGGATGATGAGCGAGATGGAGGACTGGGACGTCGTCCT
>JAFZXW010000171.1 GCA_017616575.1 Candidatus Methanomethylophilaceae archaeon | reverse complement strand
GCCCGGACCGTCATCGACAAGCGGCTTTATCCTGAGTTGCAGAGGGAGTACTGCTCCGACCCGCAGGCCGGTCCCTGCCCCTGTTATAACGTGGGCGACGAGTTCGTCTTCGAGAGGGACGACGGCAAGGACCATTTCTGGCATGGGGGCCTTGGGACGCTTGTGAGGACGGACGCGGATCCCGCCAAGACCGCCGGGGGGCCTTGCTTGCCGCATTGCTCCGAGGCATGGGACGCCATATCCCGCTACATATACGCCGGGCTCCAGGGCGGATCCATAATGAAGGGGTGGATGAAGGACGAGAACGTCATGATCGCCTGCTGCTCCGACGGGACCAGGCCGGTCGTGTTCAAGATCGAGCGGATCGACGTCGAGGACGACGCGCCGTCTCAGAAGACGGCCGAGGAGCCTTCTAAGCCTGTTGTGGATGCCGTACGGCCTGCAGAGCCCTCGAAACCGGCTGCATCTGCTGCTCGGCCCGCGGAGCCTCCGAAAAAGGATTCCTCTTCTGCCCGGCCCGCCGGTTTGCCGGACCTGTTCGAATCGCCTGCGCCTGCAGATTTCCGTACGGACGGCGAGTTCGTCCCGGAGCTCGGCTTCGGCAGGTATTGGAGGCTCAACTACTCTTTCCTTTCTCCGGAGGAGCAGAAGGCCTACGTCGCTATGGAGGATGCCATCCGCAGGGGATTCTCCAGCGTCAAGGTGGATCTTCCTGCTGACAACAACCGCTTGATGAGGATTGCCAAGAGCCTCATCGAGGACAATTGGTCGCTGTTCTACGTGGACACCAGCATAACCGTCGTCCAGGAGCCTGGAAGGGTGGACGTGTGCTTCAAGTACAACCGTTTCAAGGACGACAGGGCGGTCCTTTTGGAAAAGATGAAGGGCGTCGCCAGGGAGGTGTTCGAGACCCGCGTGAAGGGATGCAGGACGCGTTACGACGCCGAGATTGCCATCCACGACTACCTGGTGGAGAACGTCGTCTACGACGTCTCCGACCAGGAGCTCGCCCACAGCCCTCTGGGGCCCCTTCTGTGGAAGAAGGGCGTTTGCGAAGGGATATCCGAGGCGTTCACGTTCCTGGCATGCTCCTGCGGCCTGAAGGCGGCGATGGCATCCGGCACCCTCAAGAAGTCCAACCACCGCTGGAACATAGTGGAGTTGGAAGGCGAGAGGTACCACGTGGACGTCACATCGGACCTCTCCGGGCTCCACGCCTATTTCAACTGCAGCGACGCCTTGATCTCCAAGACTCATACGCCGTCCAAGAAGATGGGATGCGGCAGCGACCGCCTGAACTTCTACAAGGTCAACGGCTGCATGTTCAAGACTGCCTACGACGCCAAGTCTTATATCGAGAGCAAGTCTGGGGCGGGAAGGGGCTCCGTGTTCGAGTTCATGACCGAGAACGGGGTCATGCCCCAGGAGGTCACCCGCATGGCCAGGAACGGGGCGGGAGGGTCCGTCGGGATCACCGTGACCAATCTGGACTACAGGTTCTACAGGATTATCATAAAGTGAAGGGGCCGGCGGGCCCCTGTTTTATATGTAAATCAGTCGGATGCAGGGGCTTCCGGCTCGGTTTTTACTGTCTTCTTGCGGGTCGAAGGCTTTTTGGCGGCCGTCTTCTTCGCCGGGGCCTCCTTCTCCTCCGCTTTCTTGGCGCTCTTTTTCTTCCTGCCGGGGCAGTCTGTGTTGATGCATTCCTCGACGCTCCCGAGGACTATCATGGGGGCCTTGCAGAGCTCGCAGGACTTCTTCGCGGGGACTATGGCGCCCCTGGGCCTCAAAGGGTACGTCTGTGTGCACGCCGGCCATTCGGAGCATCCCGCGAACCTCTTGCCCTGTTTCGAGAACATGACCCTGATGCGTCCCTTGCCGCAGGCTGGGCAGGGGCCGATGTCGTTCTTCTCCACGTTGCTCTGGCAGCGCGGGTCGATGCACTGGACTGACGGGGGGTTGCCCTTCCTTATGACCCTGAGCTTGGGCAGGCCGCAGACCTCGCACGCCTCCTCGGTAGTCTGTATCAGGGCGCCCCTGGGCAGAGGGTATGCGCTGGTGCATTCGGGGTAGCCGTTGCAGCCTATGAAGTTCCCGTTCCTGGACCTCTTTATGACCATGCTGTTCCCGCATTTGGGACATGTCCCTACATGCTGCTGGGAATGGAGCGCGGCCTTGATCTCGTCGCCGATGGCCTCCGACTCCTCGGAGATCTTCATCGCGACGCCGTGGAGCATGTCCTGGGACTCCTTCACGACCTCCTCCATGGTGCGCTCGCCGCTGGTTATGCTCAGCATGTCGGACTCCAGCCTGGACGTCATGTCCGGCTCCGTGATCCCTCCGCCGTGCTTCTCCAGCGACTTGGTGAGGGCTATCCCGCTGGCGGTGGGTATCATGTAGTTCCCTTGGACGTAGTTCCTCGAGAACAGCTTGCTGATGATGTCGTGCCTGGTGCTCTTGGTCCCGAGCTGGAGGCGGTCCATCTCCTGGATCAGCGTACCCTGGTTGTACCTGTAGGGGGGCTGCGTCTCCGACTCGGACACGGACATGGACCTGACGTCGACCTTGTCGCCGACCGCGAGGGAGGGCAGCTTGGAGTGCGACGCCTTGAGGTATTTCTTGTAATATTTCTTCCAGCCCTGCTTCTTCAGGACGTACCCCTCGGAGAGGAATTTTTCACCGGCCACTTCCACCACGCATTTGGTGACCTCCGCCTCGGCGTTGGGCGCCAGGGTGGCCAGGAACCTCCTGACGATGAGCTCGTAAAGCTTCCACTTGTCGCCTTTCATCTTGTCAGAGGACGCCCCTGCGGTGGGGTATATGGGCGGGTGGTCCGTGGTCCTCCTCTTCCCCTTGGAAGGTATTATTTTCTCTTGGGAGAGGACCTCCGACGCCTCCGTGGCGAAGTCCGAATCTTTAAGCTTCTCCAGGACCGACCTGAGGTTCAGGCTCCTGGGGTATTCCGTGTTCTCCGTACGAGGGTAGGAGATGTAACCGCCGGTGTAGAGGTCCTCGGCCAGCTTCATGGCAGCGGTCGGCGGGATGCCTATCTTGTTGGCCTCCACCTGCATCTGCGTGGTGTCGAACGGCGTCGGGCGGTACTCCTCCTTCTTGGACACCTCGTACTCCACGACGGTGCCCTCGGTCTCGGAGGACACCTTCTCCATCACGGCGTCGGCCGCCTCCTTCTCCCAGAAATGGTTGCCCTCGTGGTCTCCCCGGAAGGCGAGCATCCCGAACTTTCCGACGACGTCCCAGAAGGGCACCGGGACGAAGTTCTCGATCTCCTCGTGCCTGTCCACCAGGAGCTTCAGGGTAGGGCTCTGCACCCTTCCGACGGACATGAAGTTCTTCCCCATCTGCCCGGACGACAGCGAGATGAGGCGGGTGAGTACCGCCCCCCACGAGAGGTCGACGATCTGCCTGGTCTCGGCCGCGTCGGCGAGCTTCTCGTCCGGGTAGGCCAGGTCGGCGAACGCGGCCTCCACCTCCCCTTTGGTCAGGGCGCTGAACTTGGCCCTCCTGACGGGGATCCTGCCGTCCACGGTGCAGAGGACGGAGCCGTCCGTGCGCTGCTCGGAGTAGACCCCGACGGCCTTCACGGTCTCCATGCCGATTAGCTCCCCCTCCCTGTCATAGTCGGTGGCTATTATGATCTCGTCGGTCTCGCCGACGATGGACTT
>JAFZXW010000170.1 GCA_017616575.1 Candidatus Methanomethylophilaceae archaeon | reverse complement strand
GCTCGGCCAGCTTCCCGATGGCGTCGAAGGTGTAATGCGGGGACATCCCCCTCTCGTCCAGGTTCTGCATCGCCATGTTGCAGTAGACCAGGAGCTCCTTACGCTTCTCCTCGGATATTTCCATGGACCTGGATATCGAGGCGACAAAGGAGCTGTAGAAGACCGAATTGTCGTACACGGTGCCGGAGCTGTTGTAGTCCAAGATGTTCACCTTGCAGAGCCTGGAAGCCTCCGATACGAACTTGGACGCATCCTCGGTGTCCTCCATGGAGAGGCCCATCTTGAACTTCTGGTACCCGCTGCCGTCGGCCTGGGAGCTGATATACGATATGTTGAACCCGAAGCTGTTGATGAGCTCAAGGACGCCGGTGACTCCTCCCGGCTCGTCCTTCAGGATGAACTCCATCAGCATCACTGTCCTCTCGCAGCGGGAGCCATGGATGTAGCCGATCTCCTTGAGACGCTCGTCAGCCTCTGCAAGGCTCTCAGGATCGCCTTCGACGTCGATGAAAAGGGTGTGGGTGTCCACCGCCTTGTTATAGCTGACCCTGACGATGTTGATCCCGAGCCTGGCAAAGCACCTGCTGGCTTTCAGGAAGGCGCCGATGTCGTCCGGCATCGTCGTGACGTAGGACTTCTTCATCGCCCTTGAAATCCGTGGCCAGTATATAGAAGGGCTCTTAAGACTATAGTCGAACAAAGCGGAAGAATGATGTCCTTAAGGTCAGTGGCAAAGTCAGTGGCAAAGTAAAACAAGAAGAAACCGTTTTGGAACTTGAAATCAATAATGAACCATGGAATTTGATCGTTTTCCAATATTCGAACTGACAGACAAGATTTACCGCCAGCTTGTAACCATAGACGATCATATCTCAAAGCTGTCTTCAGAAAAAGGAAAGCAAGTCAGGGCCATATTGAAAAAGACAAGTTACGCACGTTCCATCAACTCTTCTCTCGCTATAGAAGGCAACGAAATGCCATTAAGCAAGACCATCGACATGATGGATGGCAAGACCGTGCAGGGGCCGTTCGACGAGATTGTCGAGACTAAAAACGCGATAGAAGCGTATTCGAAGATCGGAACGTTCGACGTGTTATCCGTAATGGACTTCGTCGACATGCACGACATGATGACGTTCGGCCTGATAGAGAAGCCAGGATTCAGAGATGAGGAAGTCGGAGTATACGAAGGCAACAGGCTGATTTACAAAGCCCCCGGACACGAACAGGTACCCGAATTGGTCGAAAGGCTGTTCAACTGGTATTCCTCGTCAAACAGCCCCATGGTGGTCAAATCAGCCGTCGTCCACTTCTACATAGAAGCAATCCATCCTTTCATAGACGGGAACGGACGTATGGGGAGGTTGTGGCAGAACGCCATCCTTCGCGAGTACGACCCGACGTTCATGATGGTATCGATCGAATACTCCATACGTGACAGGCAAGAAGAGTACTACAGGGTGATAGAAGAATGTCAAAAGGCATCTGATTGCACGGGATTCATAGAATTCTCCAATGATTCTATCATCTCGTCACTAGAATCCTTGCTTAAACTGGAAGATAAGAAGATATCAGCTCTCATGTCGGCCATGGGCAGCGACTCCATGAGCTCGAGCGAGATAATGGACGCCATGGGCATCTCCAACAAATCGTACTTCCTGAAGAACTACATCCGCCCGGCCATCGAATGCGGGCTGATCGTCATGAACGATCCGGAACATCCCCGCAGCAGCAGCCAGAAATATAGGAAGACTATAGTCTAAATAAAAAGGAGGGGCGAACCCCTCACTGTGTCTTTTTAATCTCGGCCGGTAGAGACTCTACAGGAACGGTCCTCTGCTCCCCAGACGACATGTCCCTGAGGGTCACGGCGCCCTCCTCCATCTCCTTGGAGCCCACAATCACGGCGAATCTTGCCCTGACGGCGGAGGCGTACTTCAACGCCTTGCCCATCTTGCGCCCCATGATGTCCACATCTGAGGAGATCCCCTCGTGGCGAAGCATGGCGACGACCTCCGCGGCCTTCAGCCTCATATCGTCGGAGACCGGGAGCACGTACGCGTCGATGCCCCTGGGCTCGTAAGCCTGCCCCTCCTTCTCGGCGGCAAGGAGGATCCTGTCGAACCCTACGGCGAACCCGGTGGAGAACACCTTCTCGCCTCCGAAGAGCTCGGAAAGGGTGTACGAGCCGCCTCCGCAGATCTGCTTCTCCGCCCCCAACGCGGGAGCCTCGGCCTCGAACACCATGCCGGTGTAATAATCGAGCCCGCGGACGACCCCCAGGTCGATCTCCGGCGTCTCCACTCCCATGGCCTCGAGAAACGACACCACCTTCCTGAGGTAGTCGCCGACGTCTCCAGGAACCTTGGACAGCACCTCCGGCCCTCCCACGGTCTCGGTCAGGTCGAATATGCCGTCGATGTCGGCGGAGGACACGCCCATGTCCTCCATGAGCGGGCGGGCCTCGTCGTAGAGCTTCTTGTCTAGCTTCTGCAAGACCTCCGCGGCCCTGTCCGCCGGCACCCCGGCATCCGCGATGCGCTGCCTGAGGACCCCTATGTGGCCTATGCGCACCCTGTACTCCTTGAGCCCGAAGGCCTTGATCATCGACGCGGCCATGGCGATGACCTCGGCGTCGGTCTCCGGCGTGGCGCTCCCGATGAGCTCGGCCCCGAACTGGAAGAACTCCCTGTACCTGCCGCTCTGAGGCCTCTCGTACCTGAAGCACTGGCCGAAATAGAATATCTTGATCGGCTTGGGGTCGTTGCTCATGTTGTTGACGAACATCCTGATGGCCGGCGCGGTCATCTCCGGGCGGAGGGCGATGTCCCTGTCCCCCTTGTCCTTGAAGGCGTACAGCTCCTTCAGGACGTTCGGCCCGGACCTGAGGATGAACAGCTCGGCGTCCTCGAATATCGGGGTCTCCACCTCCCTGAACCCGAACGTGAGGGCGACCTGCCTGAGCTTGTTCTCGTAGAACCTGCGTTTCTCCATCTCGTCCGGTAGAAAGTCCCTCGTACCGCGCGGACACTGAATCATGCGCCCCGGAGTGACAGGGACGTTATATAATTGTCCAGAAGGCGCGGGCCGTCGCACATATCAAGGACGGCGCCCGCGTCTCTGTCGGAAAAAACCGATCGGTAATCGATTAGAGGCCTGGGCTCCTCCTTCGGCTCCCCTTGGTAGGGCTTCCTGCCGATGGATGCCAGCTTGTCCGATACCAGCCTCTTCCCGATCTCGGTCACCCCGTAGATCTGGATCTTGTTCCCGGCCACGAGGACGTCACGGCCCTCGGCCTCCTTCCTCATGCGCCCGGAAGCGCAGGCGGTTATGATGTCGCAGTTGTCGAACATCTTCCTGGCGCCTTCGCAGGTCACGTGGCTCGTGTGCACCCCGACCAGGAGGACGCGGTCGCCGT
>JAFZXW010000169.1 GCA_017616575.1 Candidatus Methanomethylophilaceae archaeon | reverse complement strand
CTTCGAAAGGAAGAAGTGATTTCAAGGGGGAAGGAAGGGTGAGCAGGATCTCCATACGGAGCGCGGCGGGGGAGTTCTTGGGGGACCTTGACGGCTCCGACATATCCAACGCCATCTGGCTCGCCCCTCCGGCCACCCTCGAGACCAACATGCTGGGCGGAATGATGTACTGCGAGCTCCCTCTGGACGCCATAATGCCCAAGGAAGGGCGCGTCACGGAGCTGGAGACCGGGGACATCGCCTACTGGCCCGGACCGGGCGCGTTCTGCGTCTTCTTCGGGCCCACCCCGCTCAGCGGAGAGGACGGGAAGCCTGTCGCGCCCTACCCCGTCATCAAGATCGGAAAGATGGCCGGAGACTGCTCCCGCATGGACGACATCGGGGACCGGCAGAGGATAACCCTCTCCCCGGTGCTCCGATGAGACGCTCCGAGCGCTCCCTCTGGCCTTACATAAAGCCGCACGACGAGAGAATCCTCCTCATCGTGATGCTGCATATAGCCGGCGTCGCGTTCCAAGTCGGGATGATCGAGCTCCTCAGCCCTCTTCTGACCAGCGAGGGCGGGGACACCGACGTCGTCCTCTATTACGGGGCCCTCCTGCTGGGGCTCACCGCGAGCTTCTCCATCGTCATCGCCATCACCTCGCACATAGCGTCCCGGATCTCGTCGTCCATCGCGGCGGACCTCCGCAACGACGTTATGCGGACGGTGATGGAGCTGGACGACATATCATCGGCGGGATGGAGCTCCACTCGCGCGATAACCGTCCTGAGCGGGGACGTGAAGATTGTCCACGACTACCTCTACGAGTGCCTGCGGTCCTACCTCCCCATGCCGTTCCTGATGGCGGCGCTGCTATACGGGACGTTCAGGCTGAACGTGAACATGGGGGCGGCGCTGCTGGTGGTCTTCATAGCCGTGTGCGTCGTCACATACCTCCTCGCCAGGCGCATCTACCCCCTTTACAAGAAGCAGATGTCCCACATGGACAGAATGAATTCGATTCTGAGGGAGAAGATCCCAGGCGGACGCATGATCCGCGCTTACGACGGGCTCGAGTACGAGAAGGACAGGTTCGAGGAGGTCAGCGCCATGTTCGGGAAGACCACCACGGAGATATCGATGAGGTTCTGCCTCCTCCCGGTCCTGGCGACCGCGTCCGTCTGGCTCATGGTGGTGTCCGCGTACGCAGTGGCCTCCTTGACCTACCATGAGAGCACCGTCTTCGTGGACCTCATGATGTTCATGCAGTACACCGCGTACATCGTCGGCACCATGTCCGTGATACCGTTCCTCTGCCTCAACACCCCGCGGGCCTTCTCCTGCATCGGGAACATCCTGGACCTCATCCATGCATGCCACGGCGGGACCTTGGGAAGGAGCTCCGCCTCCCCTGGCGACGACGGCCCCGCGATCAAGGTCGAAGGGCTCGTGTCCTCCGACGGCAGGGCCTTGAAAGGCGTCACCTTCGAGGTCGGGCGCGGCGAGACCGTGACCCTCGCGGGGCCGAACGGGTGCGGGGAGTCCGAGTTCGTGTCGATCATGCTGGGCTTCTCGTCGTTCTCCTCCGGGAGGATGGAGGTCCTCGGCATGGACGTGTCCGCGACCGACCCGAGGTCCCTCCGCGCGGCCGTGGCATACTGCGGGAACTCGCTGGTGCTTCTCAGGGGCCCCCTGAGCTGCAGCATCGATCCCCGCGGAGAGCACGGCGAAGAGGAAGTGATGGACATCTGCAGGCTTCTAGGGCTGGACGAGGCGGTGGAGTCCCTTCCGGACGGGCTGAGGTCCGAGATAAGCGATTGGAGAGGGTGCCTTTCCGGGGGGCAGAGACAGCTCGTGGCCATAGCCAGATGCATCCTCAACCCGGCCGGCGTCCACGTGTTCGACGACTGCTTCTTCTCCCTCGACCTGGAGTCCCGCGCCAAGGCCCTGGCCGCCATAAAGGAGAGATGCTCCGGCACGGTGCTCTTCGTCATGCACGACCTCTCCACCGCGGAAGCGTCGGACAGGGTCATCATCATGGACGGCGGGACCGTGGCGGAAGACGGGACCCGCCGCGACGAGCTCAAAGGGAGGCTCGGGACATGGGCGTAAGGAGCGCCTGGTCCGAGATCAGGAACGTCGCATCCCTGAGGCGCCTGGAGAGGTACATAGGGGCCGACGTCAGGAAGCTGCACCTTTACGCCTCCATATACGTGGTCGCCACCGTGGTGGTGTCGTTCGTGCCGTACGTCTGCGGTAAATTCCTGAACGAGATCATAAACCTGGAATTCTATCCGGACAGCGACAAGGACCCTCAATTCACTTTCATGCTGCTGGTCGCCGTCATCGTCATGCTGGCCATATGGGCGACGGCCTCCGCCTTCTCCGCCAGGAAGGCCACCCTGTTCTCCCTCAGCATCACGCGCAGGCTCAGGAGGGACCTGAACCTCAAGATGATGCGGGTGCCGGTGTCGCGCCTGGACACCATGTCCGACGGCGAGTTCACCCCCATGATATCCACTTGGATCCCTTCCATCGGCAGGATGCTTTCCACCGACTACATAGGGTTCTTCGCCTGGGGGACGATGATAGCCATAGTCGGGGTCATGATGCTGGTCACGTCGCCCCTCCTGTTCCTGACCTACCTGATAGTGCTCCCGGTGTCGGCCCTGGCCTCCAAGCGGATAACCAGGATGTCCACGAAGGATTTCAGGCTGCAGCTGGACCTGATGGAGGGGCTGAACACGAAGATGAGCGACATAGTCTCCGGCCACAGGACGATGAAGACCGAGCGCCTGGAGGAATCGGTCGTTAAAGACTTCGAGGACGCCAACGCCGAGTTCACGAAAGCGTTCATCAGAAGCCGGACGAGGTCCGGGGCCATAGGGCCGCTGACTTGGATGATGGTCAACCTGGGCTACGTGTTCACCGTGCTCAACGGTACGGTGATGATGGCCAGGGGAACCCTGGACCCGGGGATGTTCCTCTCGTTCATGGTGTACGTCAGGATGATCAACAAGCCGATGCTTGGGCTTTCAGCGATGTACGACTCGCTCAGGACCGACGTCGACTCCATGAAGAGGATACTGGACTTCCTAGGTTCGGAGGAGGCCCCCTCCCACGAGGACTTCCAAGTGGAGGGCGGGCGCGGGCGCCTGGAATTCCGCGACGTCACTTTCGGCTACACCGAGGGCAAGCCGGTCATCCGCTCCCTCTCTTTCAACGCGGAGCCCGGGAGCGTGACCGCGATCGCCGGCCGCACCGGGTCAGGGAAGAGCACCCTGACCTCCCTCATAATGGGCTTCTACCACCCTTGGTCAGGAAAGGTGCTCATCGACGGATGCGACGTCGGGGAGATGTCTGCCGGCATGATCAGCTCCAGGGTGGCCATAGTCCTTCAGGACCCTTGGATATTCGAAGGGACGGTGCGCGAGAACGTCGTCTACAACAGGGAAATCAGCCAGGAGAGGCTGGACGAGGTGGCGTCGATGACCGGCCTGTCGTCCTTCATAGAGTCGCTCCCAGACGGATACGATACGCGCGTCGGGAACGACGTCATGCGCATCTCCCTGGCCCACCGGAGGATGATATCCCTCACCCGGGCGCTGCTCGGGGACCCTGAGATAGTCATACTGGACGAGGCCTTCGCCGGGATGGACCCGGGCACCGGCTCCAAGGCCCTAGGCGGCCTCCGGAAGGCGATGGCCGGGCGGACGGTCATCATGACCGCCCACGACAAAGCGGTGATCGACTCCGCGGACGCCGTCGTCAGGCTGCGAGGCCTCGGTTCCCCACCAGATCGACGCCTGAGAAGCTCATGGAAGGCACGGTCGCGACGCCTGTCTGTACCGGGTCGTTTCCGATGGCCTCGATATTCGCCACGGCTTCCAGCATGTTGCCCATGAGGAGCGCGTTGTTCACCGTGCCGACCACCTCCCCCTTGCGGATCATATAGCCGCACCTGACGTTGAGGCCGAACCTGCCGGTCAGCTCGTCGGCCTCGGGCCAGGCGAACTTCTCCACCAATATGCCATGGTCGATGGACTCTATCATCCGCTCCTTGGACATGCTCCCGGGCTTCACCACGAGGTTCAGGGGCTTTATCGTAGGGGTCCTGTCGTAGGCTCCTTGAGGCTCCACGCTGGACCTGCGCATGCCGTTCCCGGTGCTGTCCCCGCAGAAGGTGTCGTTCAAGAACCCTTCCAGCACGCCGCCGCTTATCACCGCCTTCCTGTACGCGGGGATGCCCTCGTCGTCGAACACGCAGGAAAGAGGCGCCGGGGACGAGGGGTCGTCGACGATCGTCAACGAGTCGGAAGCGACCTTCTCTCCCAGGGACTGCGCCCACATCGTGCGCCCGTACTTCCGGTTCTCGCCGTTGACGGCCGATCCGACGGACGACAGCAGCATGTCCCCGAGCTCGCTCGGAGGTAACATCATCGTCAGCTTCTCGGAGCCTTTGAACTCCCTGCTCACTGCGGCGGCCTCGGCCTTCCTGGACAGTTCCTCCCCGATCCTCGCGGGATCGAGGTCCAGCCCGGTCCCGTGATAGGTCTCCATCCCTTCCCCGGGATGGTCGATCCTCGTCATGGACGTGAAATGCCCGTAGACCATGGTGCTCCGGTGCCCGACGTCCACCCCGTTGCCGTTGACGGTGCGGGACTCGGTGCAGGACACGCGTATCTGGGCCCTGGGGATGTCGACGCGGCAGTTGTCGATGACCTGCCTGGCCAGCTCCCTCAGGTCCTCCGCGGACGCTTCCTCGACCCTGCGGTCCCAGACGTCCGGGGCCGCGATCCTGGCCTGGGCAGGGGAGGCGTAGCTGTTGGGAGATTTGGCCCCCGGAGAGCGGGACAGCACGGCCTCGGCCATGTCCAGGCAGTCCTGGACCGCCCCTTCCGAGTTCAGGGAGACGGACGACTTCCCGCTCCTGTTGCCGTCGATCATGCGGAACATCATGCCGGCGTCCGTCTTCGTCTCGACGTTGCTTATCCTCGATCCGTCGATGTAGACCGTGCGGACGACGGTCTCGGAGACGTAGACCTCGGCCTGGTCGTAGCGCTTCAGGGCCTGTATCGCCCTGTCGTCGGGGTAGACGCTCACTGCCCTCCCCCCACGATCATCCTCGCGCGCATGTACGGGCCTCCAGAGGACACCCTCACCCAGTCCTCGATCCCTTTTCCGCACATCCCGCCGTCGAGGATCACCTCCTTGGTCAGCGCGTCGGCGGACGAGAGGATCTCGACGGACCTCCCGGTCAGCGTGAACGACTGCAGCATCCTGGTGACCTCGCCGTTCTCTATGAGGAAGCCCCTCAGGCATTTGGCCTCGAAGCAGCCTCCGACAGGGTCCTCCATGCCGTTGACCATCTTGTCGCAGAGGATTCCATTCCTGGTATCTGCGATGAGGTCGTCCTTCTCCCAGTCGCCGGGGCCGAAGTAGGTGTTGGTCATCCTGACCCATGTCCTCTTTCCGAAGTTCTCGGCCCTGCCGTTGCCGGTGGGACGGCATCCGAGGCGGGCGGCCGTCTCCAGGCTGTGCATGTATCCGGCGTAGACCCCCTTGTCGATGATCTTGGTGCAGCTGGAAGGGGTCCCCTCGTCGTCGAAGGGCACCGAGCCGTGGGCTCCGGGCACTGTGCCGTTGTCGTACATCGTTATGACCTCCGAAGCCACCTTCCTCCCGACGGCGCCGGTGAGGAACGAGCGTCCCTTGGTTATCTCGTCGCCTTCGGAGGCGTGTCCCATGGCCTCGTGTGCCAAGAGGCCGGAGACCATAGGGTCGGATATGACGGTCAATGCCCCGGAAGGCGCCCTCTCCGCGGACAGGGTCTTCACCGCCTCCTCGGCGACCGTCCTCCCTATCCTTTCCAGGTCCGCGTCCCTCACGACCTCGAAGCCCAG
Organism: Candidatus Methanomethylophilaceae archaeon; assembly: GCA_017616575.1. GTDB lineage: Archaea > Thermoplasmatota > Thermoplasmata > Methanomassiliicoccales > Methanomethylophilaceae > Methanoprimaticola. The sequence continues at coordinate 6,586 of JAFZXW010000169.1, read as the reverse complement.
GGTGCTGTCCGGGCCGTCGTAATACTGCTCCATCCTGCCGCCGTCCGCGGCCACGGACATCGCCCTGCAGAGCGTGCGGACCTCCTCCCACGAAAGGTCGGCCCCGGCGGAGTTGACGAGCATGTTCTCCTTCACCTCCTCCGAATAGGCCCCGGCACGGTTCACCACCCTGGAGTCGAACGCCTGGGCGGAGTCGAGGTCCAGGACGGCGGAGATCTTCTCGTCCATGCCGACGGAGTCCGGGTGGATCTTCACATGCGCGCGCTCGTGCCTCCTCGCGACGGAGGGCTCCAGCTCCGTGCCGGGCCTGCCGTCCCCGGTGGCGTTCCTGACGGCGTCCTCCGCCGCTTTCATTATCTGGTCCGGGTCGAAGGACGTCGCCGTCCCGTACCCCCACCTGCCGTCTTTCCAGGCCCTCAGGCACACGCCGCCGGTGCTCTTGCGGACCAGCTGCCTCAGCTCCCCGTTGATGGAGCTCACGCCCACGTTCCTGACGGTCTGGGACTTGGCGTCGGCGAACTCGGCGCCCATGTCGGTCATCCTCCAGACGGCCTTGTGGAGAAAGTCTTGAGAATCCTCCGCCTTCATCATGCACATAGACTGCATCATATCACCGTGAAAGAATGGTCGAAGGACGTGAGGACCTCGCACCCGTCCTCGGTTATCAGGCAGGTGTCCTCTATCCTTATCCCGCCCACGCCGGGGATGTAGATTCCCGGCTCCGCCGAGACGACGTTCCCCGCCTTGAGCCTCTGCTCCGATCTGGGGGAGACCGAGATGTCCTGATGGACCTCCATGCCGATCCCGTGCCCGAAAGAGTGGATGAACTTCCCTTTGAACTCGGTCCCATCTATAAGTTCCCTGGCGGCGAGGTCGGCGGCGTTGGCCGGCGCCCCGTCCATGTATTCCGCGATCCCGGCCAGCTGGGCCTCCCTGACGACCTCGTAAGCCCTCTCCAGGATCTCCGGAGGCCTCCCGAGGAACACGGTACGGGTCATGTCCGAGCAGTACCTGCCGTATTTGGACCCGAAGTCGAAGAGCGCCGTGTCCCCTTTCTTCAACCTGTAATCGCAAGGCATGTGATGTGGCTGGGACGAGTAGGCCCCGAACGCGGCGATGGTGTCGAAGGCGTTCCCGGACCCTCCCAGCTCCCTCATCCTGTTGTCCATCCTCGCGGCGACCTCCTTCTCGGAGACCCCCTCGGAAAGGTAGCCGGGTATCTCGCGGGCGACCTGGGAGGATATCCTGCACGCCTCCCTCGTGGCCGCTATCTCCTTCTCGTCCTTGACGGAGACTGTCTCCCCTATGGCCTTGCCGGCGTCCACCGGCTCTATGCCTTCCGCGACCTTCTTGACGTACTGGACCGCCGCATAGGTGGCGGAATGCATGTTGAACCCGACCTTGGAGCATCCGGAGAGGGCCTCCCGGATGAAATTCTCCCTCTCCTCGCGGTCGTGGTATACGCGGACCTCCCCCGCGCCCTCGGACGCGGACTCCTCCTCCAGGACGCTGACGATGACGTCCATGGACCCGTCCTTCCTGACGATGGCGAAGGACCCCTCGAAGGTCCCCGAGGCCTGCTCGGTGAGATACCAGAAAGTGGAGTCCAGGAACGGCTCCCCGTCGTTGGCTATGACTATCGCGTCCATGCCTTCCGCGTTCGAAACGAGCCTCTCGGCCCTGGTTAGCGCCATGGACGCAGGATGCCCGCGGAAATGATAACCGTGTTGGTCTCAGATGCCTATCCACTCGTTCCTGACGATCCTCTTGAGGGCGGATATGGCCGACATCGCCGCAAGGTACGAGGTCTTGGGGTTGTCAGGGGACGGGACGTTGAACGTGTGGCAGTCCATCATGCCGAACTCGCCCTTAATCCTGAGCTCGTGGGAGTTGCTGCGGATCTCCGGGTCGAGGACGACGGTGACCTTGGTCCTGTCGAACCCTATTCCGAGAAGGCTCACCGTGGCGGCCACGTTGACGTTCTTGGGGAACAGCTTCACGGCCTCCCTCGCCGGCCCGGAGTACACGATGGTCCTCTCGGTCACGGCGTCCACGTCTATCCCCTGGTCGATGACGTACTGGATTCCGGACAGGCTCCTGGGGCCCTTCGTGGTCACCAGCTCGACCTCCTCGAGCTCCCCCACGGAAGAGGACCTGAGGCCGTCCAGCCCGCACACCGCCCCGGAGGGGATGAAGATGCGGGCCTCGCACGCCTTGGCCTTCTCGGAGACGGAAGACATGAAGTCGTCGTCGACGAGCGCCCCCACCGACATTATCATTATGTCGACGCCCCTGGAGACCACTTTCGGAAGGATCGTCCTGGCGGCGTCCTGGCTGGCCGCCTCTATGACCAGGTCGCAATGGTAGAGCTCCTCCTCCACGTCCTCGATGACGATGGCCTTCTTCAGCTGGGAGGCGAGGCTCTCGGCCAGCCCCGGGATGATGTCGATGAGATAGATCCTCTTGACCTCGGCCATCTCGTCGGCGGCCCTGGCAAGCTTGGACCCGATGGAGCCGCAGCCCACGATCGTTATGCGCATGGTGTCGCCGTTACGTCGAAATCCTATTAAGAACTAACGCATGAATCGGCTTTTCTTTCGTTTTTCGTTCATCATCGTTTTCATCAATTCGATTTTCGTAATAATTCAACGTATATCGTATAACATTGACAACGCACTCGACGGAGGCCGTCCCATTCCGCCATGAACTCCTCCAGGAACCCCTCCATGTACCTGTGGCGGGCCTCGGCCATCCTCTTCGCGGATTCGGTGTTCATCAGCCCTTTCAATTTCAATAGCTTCTCGTGGAAATGGTTGACCGTGGTCCCCTCCGCCGAACGGTACTCGGACTCGGAGAGCAGCTCCCGGGGGCCCCTGCCAGGGATATGCATGGCGCGTCCTTTGCTGCCTCCGTACGCGAATGCCCTGGCCACTCCGATCGCGCCGATGGCGTCCAGACGGTCCGCGTCCTGCACGATCCTTCCCTCCAGAGACGCCGGGACGTCCCTGCCGGTCCCTTTGAAAGATATCGAGGAGACTATCCCGCACACTTCCTCGACAGTCTCCCCGGGAATGCCCTCGGACTCCATGAAACGGCGGGCGTTGGGAAGCCCCTCCCCTCCGAACAGCTTGGGGTCGTCGACGTCGTGCAGAAGGGCGGACAGCCTGACGACGTCCATGTCTCCGCCCTCCTCCCTGCAGATCGCCGTGGCGACGGCGCAGACCCTCAAAGTGTGATATATGTCATGGCCTCCGGAATCCCCCTCGAATAGCCTCCTGGCGAACTCCTCCGCCCTCTCGAACACCTGCTCGTCCATGCCTATGGAACGCGTCGGGCGTATTTCTCGGTGCCCGGCAACGTTGATATCGCCGACCCCGATACGGGCGCGTGGAAAGGTACATCGTGATGGACCACACCGCCGACCTCATGGTCAAGGCGTTCGGCGGGACCTTGGAGGAGTGCTTCGCCAACGCCGGCCACGCCCTGTTCAACGAGACGGTGGACCTCTCGGGGATCGGGACGTCGGAGGAGACGAGCTTCGAGGTCTCCGGCATGGACGACGAGGACATGCTCTACTCGTTCCTGTCGGAGCTCCTGTTCATCGAGGACTGCGACAACCTCATCCTCAAGGAGATAGAGGTGGAGATCGACGGGGACAAGGTCCGGTGCAAGGGAAGGGGAGAAAGGCTGGACAGGTCCCGTCACCGGGTGAGGTCGGAGATCAAGGCCGTCACATACCATATGATGGACGTAGACAGGGAGGAGCCTTCCGTCACCGTGGTGTTCGACGTCCGATTCCCTTTATCTACGTGTTCAATGATTGCGAACCGATGCTCAGACTCGGTTGGTTCTCCACGGGCAGGGGCCCCGGCTCCCGCAATCTCCTCAAGGCGGTCATGGACAAGAAGGAGGAAGGCGTCCTGGACGTCGAGATCCCCTTCGTCTTCTGCAACTGGGACAACGAGGAGGAGGACAACCCGCGCAGGGAGCAGAGGGCGATGTTCTTCGACATGGTCCGCGGATACGGGATCCCGCTGGTGACCGCCTCCTGGAAGTCCTTCGAGCCGGAGCTGAGGAAGGAGGACCCGGACAGATGGCGCGAGGAGTACGGCAAGGTCCTGAGGGAGAAGACCTCCAGCTTCGGGTTCGACCTGGGGATCCTGGCCGGGTACATGATGTGGATGGACGACGAGACCTGCGAGAAATACGACATGCTGAACCTCCACCCCGCGCTTCCGGACGGCCCGAAGGGGACCTGGCAGGAGGTAATCTGGCAGCTGATTGAGGAGAAGGCCGACCGCCAGGGCGCCATGATGCACATCTGCACCAAGGAATGGGACCGGGGGGCGGCGCTCACATACTGCGGCTTCCCCATCCGCGGAGACGGATACGACAGCCTCTGGGAGGACCTGGAAAAGAAGCTGGAGACGTCCACCCTGGATGAGATCAAAGCGGCGGAGGGCGAGGATGAGCCGCTCTTCAAGAGGATAAGGGAGGACGGCGCCAGGCGCGAGCTCCCGCTGATCGTGGCCACGATAAAGGAGTTCGCCGACGGGAACGTGTCCATAGTAGACAAGAGCCTCGTGTCCGGCGGACGGAAACTGGACGGACCCTACGACCTGTCCCGGCAGGTCGACGCCTCGTTGGAGTGATGGAATGTCAGGAGAGTTCGACCCCACGAACGAGCTGGGATTGTTCCCGGAGAAGATATTCAGCTGCGGGGCCAGAGGGTTCCTAGCCCGCGGAGACAGCCTCAGGCATCTCTGCAGGCGCTTCATACCCAACGGCGACCGCGTCCTGGACGTCTTGGAGAGATACGACATGCTGACCTCGTACGTCGTCAGCAGGGAGGAGGCAATCGCCGGGAACGCTGCTAAATGGGCACTTCCCCTCCTCAAAGGCTGCGGAGCCACCGACCAGGCCGCATACGTGTGCGCCAAAGAGAACTTGAAGGTCATGCCGGGAGCGGAAGACGCCATCAGATACCTTTCGAAGCTCTTACCTACATATGTGACCTCCTCCACCTACGAGCAGGCCATGCTCCCCCTGGAGGAGGCCTTGGATGCGCCGCTAGCGGACGTCGCCTGCTCCCAATCGCTGATGGACCAGAGCAACTTCGGGCGCATGTACTCCAAGACCATTAAGAAAACAGCAGAGAAGATCGCCAAGCTGGAGATCCCGGAGACGTTCTACGCCCTGGAAAAGGAGACGTCCTTGGATTCCAGGGACATAAGCATCATAGAATTCATGGACGACGTCCTGGACGAGAAGATCGAAGGCCCGGGGGAGCACCTGATGGAATCCAACGCCGTGATGAACTCCTCCAAGAAGGCGTACAGGATCCTGGACATCAGAAGGTCGGTCAACGTGGACCTGGACGGGATGGTCTGCATCGCGGGCGACCACAGCGACTACCAGACCATGGACCTGATACGGGAAGGCAACGGCCTGTCCATTTCATTCAACGGGTCCGAATACGCGGTCCGTGGAAGCAGCATAGCCGTCATATCCGAGAGCGCTACCGTCGGGGCCTTGCTGTCATACCTGTTCTACGACAAGGGCGTCCAGGCGGTCACCGACCTGGTCAAGGACTGGAGCCGGGACACCCTCAGATACATGGGATTCACGGACAGGTACCTCGCCGAGAAACTGCTCTCGGAGACGACGCCGTGGCCGGAAGTCTACCTTGTGAACAAGAACAACATGGACAGGATCGCAGAGCGCAGCGACAAGGTCCACAGCATGATGATGAAGGAACGAGTGCTCCAGCCGGGATTCGAACCCGGGTGTCAGCCTCGAAAGGGCTGAATGATTGGCCACTACACTACTGGAGCCCGGACTCCCCAACGCCATCATGCATATAATCGTTTGCCGTGGGAAAGAATCCGCCGGAGCCCGGCGGTAAGAGGCAGGCCGGAGCCCGCCGTTTCAGTTCAGACGAACTTGTAGTATAACTGCAAGGGACTGCTCTGGCTGCAGACGTTGATGGCGCCGTCGATGAGGACCTTCACGTCGTCGGCCCTGCCAGAGTCACCAGAGACGATTTTGTAAGTATGTCCCTTGTAGGTGGCGGTCTGGCCGACGCCGTAGAAGTCGCCCTTGTCGTCTCCGATCCTGACCATAGCGGTCTTGCCGATGTCGGCAAGGTCGATGGCGGTCACGGTAACAACGGCGTCAAGGCCGTAGGCCTCAGGCATCTCGGCGACAGGGAAGGGCATGCTCGATCCGTCGGGGTAGACCATGCTGCGCTGGATGTAGGTAGCCTTCTTGTCGAACTCGAACTGGATGACGATGCGCTGGGTGTCGACGTTAGTGTAGACGACGGTCGCGCCCTGGTTGGTGCCCTTGCCGGACGGGAGGGAAATGTATCCCTTGGTCAGCTTGTAGGCGCCGTCCAGCTTGCTGGCGACGTCGTTGGAGAAGATCTGCTTGTAGTTGATGGAGACGTCGTTGCCGTAGTAAGACGCTGTGACCCAGTCGAGGTACTTTCCGTCGATCTGGATAGGAACGCCGTTGGAGAGGTACTTGATCTCGACCTGGACAGGCATTCCCCTGGTGTCGAAGTGCGCCCAGAACCAGGTCTCCT
>JAFZXW010000168.1 GCA_017616575.1 Candidatus Methanomethylophilaceae archaeon | reverse complement strand
TTCATGTGTGGCGAGATCATCCCGCTGCCTTTGGATATCGCACCTATATACACCAGGGTTCCGTCGCGGAGGCGGACGCGGGCCGCGCATTCCTTCTTAATCGTGTCCGTGGTCATTATGGCCTCGGCCAGGAGGTTGTCCGCCTCCCTGCCGACGCTCAGCTCCTTGGCCGCGCGGGATATGCCGTAGCGGATCTTGTGCATGTCCATGAAACGTCCGATCAGGCCGGTGGACATGACCCCCACCTGGACGGGGTCCAGGCTTAGCTCGTTGGCGACCGCCTGCTTCATGGAGATGGCGTCCTCGATCCCGCGGCGGCCGGTGAGGGCGTTGGCGTTCCCGCTGTTGACCACCACCGCCGAGAGCGTGGGGGAGTTCTCCTTCATCATGACCTGCACCGGGGCGGCCTTGACGTTGTTGCTCGTAAACCCTGCGAAGGCGCTCGCGGGGACCTCGGAATACAGCAGCCCGAGGTCCAGGGAGCGGTACTTCACTCCGCTGTGGACTCCTGCGGCTTTGAACCCCTGAGGGGTCGTCACGCCGCCGTCTATCATCTCTACCATGTTATCAAACCCCTAGTCCAGGTAAATTCAGCCCGGTGCCCTCGTCGAGCCCGAGCATCAGATTCATGCATTGGACGGCCTGTCCCGACGCCCCCTTGACCAGGTTGTCGATCACGCCGAAGGCGACGGCCTTTCTCCCGATCACGCGGGACGCGGTCTGGGCGTGGTTCGACGCCACCACGGCGCGTATCGACGGGTCAGGGACGTAGTGGACGAAGCGCTCCTTGCCGTACTGCGCCTCGTACACGGCGTCCACCTCCTCCTGGGTGACGTCCCCCTTCAGGTCGAAGTAGCAGGACGAGATTATCCCGCGCACTATGGGGACCAGGTTCGGGACGAAGGTCACCTTCGAACGGGAACCGGCGAAGCGGTCCACCGCCATCTCTATCTCCGGGGTGTGGCGGTGCGTGCCTATGCTGTAAGGGATGACCGACTCCCCGCAGGTGGGATGGTGCAGGCGCTGCGACGGGACCATCCCCGCGCCTGACGTGCCGGACTTGGCGTCGACTATGACGTCGTCCCCCACCAGTCCAGACTTCAGCAAGGGGCCGCAGGCGAGGATGACGGATGTCGCATAGCATCCCGGGTTCGCTACCAGGTCGGCGCCCTTGATCTCGTCGCGGAAGAACTCCGGGAGCCCGTAGACTGCCTTCTGGAGGTTCTCGACGTCCGTGTGCTCATGGCCGTACCACTTGCTGTACACGTCGACGTCGTGAAGGCGGTAGTCGCCCGACAGGTCGATAGCTTTTATCCCCTTCTCCAGCAACGCCGGGACCTCCTTCATGGCGACGCCGTGAGGGGTAGCCACGAACACCAGGTCCAGGTCGTCGGTCTCGGATATCTTCTCCGTGAAGCACAGATCGACGTACCCTCTCAGGTAAGTGTGCACGTCCTGCACCTTGGCCCCGGCATTCTGACGGGACGTCATCGCGGCTATCTCGACGTCAGGGTGCGTGCAAAGGATGCGCGCGAGCTCGCCTCCCGCGTACCCTGTCCCTCCAATGATTCCGACTCTTGTCATGTTCGACCGTCCAATTCCGATACTGAGGCACCACGTCCGATTCGACTATAAATGTATTGTTTTTTTCTAGACACAGAATGTTCAATATGTTGCACCAGTAACTGGCTGACAGTCTTGTAACCATACTGTGACACCAGAGACAACAAAACAGACAGTAATTATGTCAACAAATACCGTCATTGCCGACCTGCGAAAGCCGTTTCCTGACAGACTATGCTTGTTTTATGTCGGTTAAAATGCAAGAAGGCAAGGCAAAGATGGCGCAATGCTGCTCACCGTATAGTCGACATAATGTTGTCTATTGTCAAACACGCCTATCCCGCAAAGGGGCTGGATGCACATGCGAGTCGTCTCCAGACCAACGAGAAAGCGATGAGACCGCGCTGGAGCCCGATGGGAATATATCGAAAGAACGAATCCTCGGACACGATATCATGGCAGAATCCGGCAAAGGAAAGAGAGACAAGGTGGTCCTGGCCTACTCCGGCGGACTGGACACCTCGGTCGCCATCCACTGGCTCCAAGAACAGTACAACGTCGACGTCATCGCGATCGCCATCAACGTCGGGCAGCCCCCCAGCAAGGACGACATCGTCGCGCGCGCCCTCAGGAACGGGGCCATCAAGGCGGACTTCATCGACGCCACTGAAGAATTCGTCTCCGACTACGTCTGGCCGTCGCTCAAGGCCAACGCGCTCTACCAGAACGTCTACCCTCTGAGCACCTCCATAGCCAGGCCGCTCATAGCCAAGAAGCTCGTCGAGGTCGCCAACGCCGAAGGGGCGAAGTACATCGCCCACGGGTGCACAGCGAAAGGGAACGACCAGGTCAGGTTCGACGTCGGAATCGTCTCCCAGAACCCGAACCTCAAGATCATCGCGCCCATGAGGGAGTGGGTCACCACCAGGGAGAAGGAGATAGAGTACGCCAAGGAGCACGGCATCGAGATCATCGTGAAGAAGGAGAGCCCCTACTCCAGGGACGAGAACCTCTGGGGGAGCTCCTGCGAATGCGGAATCCTCGAGGACCCCTGGGCCGAGCCTCCCGCCGACGTCTGGGAGAACACCGTCGACCCCGAGAAGGCCCCTGACGTCCCGCAGTACGTCGAGATCGGGTTCAAGAGCGGCATACCCGTCTGCCTCGACGGCAAGAAGATGGGCGGCGTGGAGCTCATCGAGACTCTGGACAGGATCGCCGGTAATCACGGCGTGGGGAGGATAGACCACGTCGAGGACCGCCTGGTCGGAATCAAGAGCCGCGAGACCTACGAGTGCCCCGCGGCCGTCACCCTGATCACCGCCCACCGCGCGCTGGAGGCGATGACCCTCCCCAGGGACACCATCGAGTACAAGCGCGGAATCGAGCAGAAGTACTGCCAGCTCGTCTACGACGGCCTGTGGTTCGGAGGGCTCATCGAGCCCATCCAGGCGTTCATCGACAAGACCCAGGAGTTCGTCACCGGCACGGTCAGGGTGAAGCTGTACAAGGGTACCGCCACCGTCGTCGGAAGGAAGTCCCCGTACTCCCTGTACGACACCGGCCTCAGCACGTACGCCGAAGGCGACAGCTTCGACCACAAGTCCGCGACCGGGTTCATCTACGTCTGGGGGCTCCCCGGAAGGACCGCGGCCAGGGCGCACTCCCAGAAGAAGTGATGGCCTTGCAGCAGGCTCTCTGGTCGGGAAGGTTCGAATCCGCGATGGACGACTCCACCTTGGAGTTCACATCCTCCCTGGACGTCGACTCGAGGATGGCGTTCTACGACGTCATGGGGTCGCTGGCCCACGTCAGGATGCTCAAGGCCTGCGGGATAATCCCCGCGGAGGACGCCGACGCCATCTCGGAAGGGCTCAAAGGGATCCTCGCCGAGGTGAGGGAGGGAAAGTTCGAGCTGGACTACTCCCTCGAGGACATACACACCAACGTGGAGTTCGCGCTGACGTCCAGGATCGGCCCGGCCGGAGGGAAGCTGCACACTGGCCGCAGCAGGAACGACCAGGTCGCGGTGGACTTCAGGATGTACCTGAGGGACGAGGCCCTCGCCACTGCCGAGGCCTTGGACGGGCTGATGATGAGCCTAGTGAAAGTCGCGGAGGATAACGGCGGCACGGTCATGCCGGGGTTCACACACATGCAGCACGCGCAGCCCGTATCCCTGGCGCAGCACATGCTCGCCCACGCCTTCAGGTTCTCCAGGGACGCCGACAGGATCCTGGACGCCTTCAGGAGGATGGACAAGTGCCCCCTGGGGGCGGCGGCCCTCGCCGGAACGACCTATCCCATCGACAGAAGGATGACCGCCGAAGCCCTCGGGTTCAAGGAGCCCACCGAGAACTCCATGGACACCGTCAGCGACCGCGACTTCGTCAACGAGCTGGCGTTCTGCGCCGCACAGGCCGCGGTGCACATGTCCTCCCTGTGCGAGGAGCTGGTCCTCTGGTCCTCCCAGGAGTTCGGGTTCGTGGAGATGGACGACAGGTACGCCACCGGGTCGTCTATAATGCCCCAGAAGAAGAACCCGGACATCGCAGAGCTCGTGAGAGGGAAGACCGGGTCCGCCGTGGGCGCCCTGATGACCATGCTCGTCATGACCAAAGGGCTCCCGCTCACGTACAACCGCGACCTCCAGGAGGACAAGGCCCCCGTCATGGGGTCGATGGCTTCGGTCAGGTCCTGCGCCAGGATGATGTCCAAGGTCGTCTCCACTGCCGTGTTCGACAAGGAGAGGATGGCGGAGGTCACCGGCCGGGGGCAGATAAACGCCACTGACCTGGCCGACTACCTGGTGACCAAAGGCGTCCCGTTCAGGGAGGCCCACGGGATCGTCGGGGCGGCAGTGAGGCACAGCATCGACAGCGGCAGGAACCTCGAAGACATGTCCCTTGAAGAGCTGAGAGGGTTCTCCGACAGGATCGAGGAGGACGTGTTCGAGGTGCTCCCGGTCAGGAGATGCATGGAGAGACGCGACTCCTACGGCGGGACCTCCCCTGGATCAACGGACTTCCAGATCTCCCAGGCCATGGAGCAGATAATGGCCAGGGACGAGACGATCCGCCAGGAGAGGCAGCTGATAGAGAACTGCTGGAAGTCGCTTTCCGAACGATGCGGCGCACGGACGCCCGGAAAACTTCTTCATTCCCTTTTCAGGCCTCGAAGCCAGAAGACTTCACGATTGTCACGATGGACCGTCTTCCTGAAACTTATCCTGGGATGCCCGACCACGTACACCGCGTATGCCCTGAGGCCTTCCTTTATCCCGGGGAAGAACGACATGAATCTCCCGGGATCGTCCTCGGACGCCTGGAGCATCCACCTGGAATGGAACCCTCCGAGGCCCATCGCGAAGGCCATGAGCTCCATCTGCGCCGCCGGGATTATGGCGTCTATAGGCAGCCTTGCGAAAATCACCACGACCTGCCGCCCCTCCCAAGTGAACGGGTTGTCCTTCCCCTCCATGCCGCGGTCCACGTACTCCACGAACTGCTCCAGCCTCGGATGCTCATGGACATGGGGGCGCAATATCGAAGCCAGAAGCGACATGAACTCGTCGAACCTCTCGTCCACCACGGCGTATTGGACCGCCTGTGAGTTCTCCGCAGTGGGGGCGTAACGGACGGCGGCGATGAGGCGCTCGAGCTCCTCCCGGGTGCACTTCCTGTCGAACCACCTGACGCTCCTTCTCCTGCGCATGAGCTCGGCAAGGTCCTCCGGCCGGACCAGGATGCCGTCGAACCTCTCTTGGCCCTCCGAATCCGACCTGAGGACGATGGCGTCCTTAGGGCATATCGAGGCGCAGTGGCCGCACAGAAAGCATGGGTACGGGGAATCCGCCTCGCGGGCCTTTCCGTCTTCGACGACGAGATGTCCGCGTATGCAGACGCTTGCACATCTCCCGCACCCGACGCAATCGTCGCCAATGATCAACGTGCTCTCCATTCCAGCATCGCCCGTCTTCAGCAATCTCCAGCCTCCCTCGCTTCAGGAAGGGCGGCCTGTCCTCGAAGGAATCCATGAACGCCGCGGCGAACAACGGCATGTGGATCACACCGTCCTTGTCCACACCGCTGTGGCCGTTTTCCAGCTTCACCCTTTCACTTAACTTGAAGACCTCCCCGACCTTGGACAAGGACGGGGATTCCCTCTTCTTGCCGGATTTCACCTCTATCGCCACCGCTCCGCTCGGTACCGCGATGACGAAATCGACCTCCATGCGTCCACTGCCGTTATTCTTCTGGTAATAGAAAACGTCGAAGCCGCACTTGACCAGCCCCTCTGCGACGACGTTCTCCGTGAGGGCGCCCAGGTTGTAAGAGTAATCGGAGGAATGGATCGCTATGACCGCCCCGTCGCCGTACATGCGTGTGAGAAGGCCGGTATCCGACATGTAGACCTTGAACACGTCAGGCTTCGACTGCCCTGTCAGCGGGAGGCTTATCTGGTTCAACCCGTGGACGAAATTGCCGTAGCCAGCATTCTTTATCCAATGGAGGTTTCCGCCGTACACGTCTGCGGACTTGCGCGACCCTGTGCCGGCCTTTCCGACATCCGAGTAATGGAAGCGCTTGTTCGTCTTGGAAAGCTGCCCCGGGATCGATTCGAAGCACTCCAAGGTCTTGACCAGGTCCATGCCTGAGTTGTACCTGTTGATGTCCTGTCCCACGAGGGCGAGTATCGAGTCCTGCACGGACATTGCCCCGACGTATGACTCGCGGTTCTCGTTGAAGGCCTCCACGGCCGCCGGCATGCCTCCCACGATCATGTAGGCGCGGAACAGGTCCGAGAACTTGCCGAATATCGGATCGGGAATCGGGACATGGGACCTTATGCATCTACGGACCTCGGAAACAGACTCTTTAGGAATGCCCTGGGACCATAGGAACTCCTCGAAATCCATGGAGCGCATGACGTATGGCTCTACATAACCCATAGGGGAGAGCGGCCTCCTGTCTCCGGAACCCTCCTTGCCGTTTATCCTGATGCCCAGCATGGACCCGGATGCGATGACCTTGAATCTACCATCCATCGCGAACAGTTTTAAGGCCGAGAACGCCGCATCGCAATCCTGTATCTCGTCGAAGAAAAATAGCGTATCCGAAAGGTCCTCGGAACCGAGGGAACGCACGGTCCGGATCGACAGGATGATGCGGTCGATCGAAAGGCTCTGACCTTCGAAAACCGACCGGAACTCCGCGTCCTTGCTGAAATCGGCGTACACGTAGCCAGAGTAGTTCTCCTTGGCGAAACGCTCGATGATGAACGTCTTGCCGGTCTGTCTCTGCCCGTAGACGAGAAGCGGCTTCCTCCCGTTCTCCTTCCAGTCCAAAAGCTTGGCGTAGGCCTTCCTCTCCAGCATCGTCACTGCAAGGGTCAAAGCCGTATATAACCTGACTGCAATTTAACGGGCGGTTTTCTGCATTCGAATGCAATTTAACGGGCGGTTTTCTGCATTCGAATGCAATTTAACGGGCGGTTTTCTGCATTCGAATGCAATTTAACG